>NZ_JBSGTS010000021.1:0-138839 GCF_053607525.1 Kribbella sp. NPDC055110 | reverse complement strand
ATCTGCGGCGTGAGGTTGACACAGGGAGTGTCATGGGGCCTCCCGGCCTGGACTGAGGAGCGGAGGGAGCGAAGCGACCGGAACGACGAGGGAAGGCCGGGAGTCACAGCCCCATGACCCGCCGCGCCGGAGGCGTGGCATCAATAGAGTCATGATGCCTTCCGGGACAGGGCGTTGTGGACCTTGCGGATCGCGGTGACGATGTCGTCGACGTCGGATTCGGTGTAGTTCTCGTTCCAGCCGAGGACTAGCAGCCGGCGGTCGATGAGTTCCTCGGCGTTGGGGCACAGGCCGGGCGGGTACGAGACGTCCTGCAGCGGGAACCCGGACTGACCGTACGTGATTCGCCCGCGGACGGCGGGCGCGGCGTACAGCGGGCTGGTCAGGTACCCGCCGTTCGCCGGCACACCTTCGGTGGTCAGCGCCGCGGCCCACTCGCGCATGTCGCCGGCCGCCTCGGAGATGATCAGCGGGTACTGCCAGTACACGTGGTCCTGCCCGTCGAGCGGGGCCGTGACACCGGCCAGGTCGGCGATCCCGGCAGTCGCCCGGAGCGCCGCCGTACGACGATCCTGTACGACGCCACGTAGCCGGTTCAGCTGGGCGCGAGTGACCGAGGCGACGAGTTCGGTCATGCGGTAGTTGAGGGCGAGGAACAGGTAGGTCCGCTCGTCGGTGTCCCGCGGCCAGCCCTTGTCGGCGAACAGCCGCATCCGGCGGGCGCGTTGCGCGTCGTCGGTGACCGCCAGGCCGCCGTCGCCGGCGGTGATGTGCTTGGTCTGCTGCAGGCTGAAGCATCCGATATGCCCGATCCGGCCCGCGAACGTGTCGCCGACCGGGGCGAGATACGCCTGCGCGCAGTCCTCGATCAGCAGGATCCCGTGCTGATCACAGAGCTCGCGCAACTCCCGGACAGCGGCCGGTTTTCCGAACAGGTGCACGACGATCACGGCCTTCGTGCGCGGCGTGATCGCGGCGGCCACGGTCTCGGGCGTCAGGTTTCCTGTGATCGGGTCGACATCCGCGAACACCGGAACGGCGTTCTGCATCATGATCGGAAACACGGTGCCCATGTCGCTGATCGGCGTCGTGATGATCTCGTCGCCGGGATCCGGGTTCACGGCGGCGACGGCCAGGTGCAGCGCCGCCGTTCCCGAACTGCAGGCGACCGCGTGCCCGGCGCCGAGCAGCGACGCGAACTCCAACTCGAGCGCGGGAACCTCCGTTCCCCAGGTGGCCGAGAGCATGCCGCTGCGCAGCACCCGCTCGACCGCCTTGATCTCGTCGTCGCCGAAGCGCCGGCCGCTAGCGTTCATCACCGACGGCAGCGGGTCGGTGCGGACCGGCGTACCGCCGTCGCGCGCGAGCTGACTGTTCTCCATCAGACGAATCCTAGGCTTAGGGCAACGGTAGTCGGACGTGCGAATCGCTTGTCCACAAGGCCTCCCGGGACAGTACGTACCGAATTACGGTCATGGCTGAAATTAGCCGGACGTGCGTCGGCACGTCAACCGTTGGAAATAGTCAGAGGTGAACGCGATAAACCACGAGCGGGCGGCCGCTGCCCGTGCCGAGCTGAGTGCCGGTGGCGTCCGCCAGTCCGGCGCGCTCGAGGCGGTTCAGGACGCGGCGCGCGGTCCGCGGCTGGATGCCGAGGTAGTCGGCCACGGAACGCGTGGTCAGGCCGTCCTCCGGGGTGGCGCGGACGAGCTCCTGCAGCCGTTCGAGCGTCGCCTTCGAGAGGCCGGCGCGTTGCGCGAGCAGTTGCAGCTTCGAGCGCTGCTGAGCGCGTGGCGGTGCGCCGCCGACCAGCACGAGATCGATGTCGTTGCGCAGCGACACGACGGCCGCCGTACGCCCGGCGGTCTTCGCGCGGCCGAGTGCGCGGCGGGCCAGCGCCTCCGTCTCGGTCCCGGAGCCGCCGATGCCGAAACCGATCCGGACCGGCCCGAACTGTTCCTTCAGCCGGGTCAGCATGCCGAGCTCCGTGAACGCCGCGGTTGCTTGTTCGAGCGGTCCGCGGGTCGCGATCACGAGCCACCGCTTGTCGTCGTACCGGAGGACGCTGCCGCCGAGAGAGCCGGCTTCACGCTGCAGAGCGCTCTCTGCGTCCGGAGATATCTCCACCAGGCCGAGCGCGATCTGCGCATCGTCACTGCGCAAAGCGTCATGCACGAGCAGCAGGCTGTTCACGGCCGACCGGACCGAGTGCACCGACGGCGCCAGGCGGAGCGTGGTCTGCTCGGTGCGGAGTTTCTCGTACGCCGACCGCAGACAGGTGATCGCGACGGTCGCGCGGGCCTGATGGTGGAACGCGACGATCTCGTCGAGGCTCAGACCGGGACGGTACGGGAGCACGCGGACCCCGCGCATCGGGAGCCCGACCTCGTCGAACGTCTCCCGGACGTCGCCCTCGTCGAGTACGTCGATGCTCAGCGAGTTCACGTCGTTTCCCTCGCGGAGCAGCTGGACCAGGGCGCGCATCAGCGTGGCGCCGGTGTACTCGACATGCACGGCCGGGCGGTCCAGGAGATCCTGCGCGGCGGCGATCTGGTACGGGACGACGCCGGTGAACAGCCAGGCGTCGACGCTGCCCGGCGCGTCGGCCATCACCTTGGGGGTGTCGGTCTCCCGGCGGTACCGGAGTGGGACCACCTCGACGCCACGCAACCCCTTGATAATCCGGCTGGTGGAGGTGACCAGATCCGACGGTCCCACCACTCCGATCGTCGTCACCACGCGCGGATCCCCTCCATGGGGGTCAGTCTCACCACAACACCCCACCGCTGCAAGAACCCGCGCCGTGGTCGGCTACGTTCGCCTCATGGAGCGGGTTCTGGAGTGGATCGACGAGGGTACAGCGCTGTGTCGTGACGCACTGCGCGACCTGGAGGCGCCGTCGCTGCTGCCGGGCTGGTCGCGGCGGCACGTCGCGGCCCATCTGTCGCTGAACGCCGAGGCGCTCGGGAACCTCGTGCACTGGGCGCGGACCGGCGAGGAGCGGCCGATGTACCCGTCGCCCGAGGCGCGGAACGCGGACATCGAGGCGGGTACGTCGCGCTCTGCAGACGAACTGCGGTCGTGGTTCGACGAGTCGGCGACCGGGCTCGACGCGGCGATGGCGGCGTTGACGGACGACCAGTGGCAGGCGGAGGTCCAGACCGCGCAGGGCGCCCCGATCCCGGCAACCCGGATCCCCTGGATGCGCTCCCGCGAGGTCCTGATCCACGCCGTCGACCTCGGCACCGGCCTCACCTTCGCCGACCTCCCACCCGACTTCCTCGAAGCGCTGTGCAAAGACATCCGCACCCAACGCACCGACGTACCGGAAGTCACCGGCCCACTCCCAGAGGTCGCGGCATATCTGGCGGGCCGCCCCTACGCAGACGTCACCAACCCAGAAGGCACCCCCGCAAAACCCCTCCCACCCTGGCTCTAAGTGGTCCGCGCCGCAAGTTCGTCGTGGTTCTCGGCTGGCATGGTTGTGTGGGGAGTTCTGCTGGTCGTTTCAGGTGGGTAGGACTCCCCGGACCGCATGTCACGCGTGCTTCTCGGGGGTCATTTGAGGACTCGGTAGCGGAGGTGGGTTACGTCGCGGGCGGGGAGTTGGCGGACTTGTTCTAGTTCTATGTATTCGGCGGGGAGGTTGTCGAAGAGGCGGCGGCCCTGGCCTAGGAGGACGTTGACGACGTGTAGTTCGAGTTCGTCGAGGAGGCCGGCGCGGAGGAGGGACTGGGCGGCTCCGGCGCCGTGGACCATCACGTCGCGGTCGCCGGCGGCGGCCAGCGCCTGGGCGGCGCAGTCGGCGACGTCGGAAGCGTAGTGAGCGCTCCCCGGCGGTACGTCGTCCTCGTCGACGTGGTGGGTGAGGATGAACATCGGTACGCCGTCGTGGTGGTCGCCTTGCCAGCGGCCGGCGTGCTCGTAGGTACGGCGGCCTGCGATCAGCGCACCGGTGGCGAGCGACTCGCGGACGACCTGCCCGCTCGGTCCGTCGGAGTGGCGGTCGTCGAGCCAGTTGAAGAGGCGGAACCCACCGCGTCCCATCGGGTTCTCGGGACTGTCGTCGGGGCCGACCACGAAACCGTCGAGCGACATGGACATGTAGAGCCGGATCATGTGGCGCCTCCTAGGGATTGGGGGAAGGAGAACACGAAGCGGGTGGCTGCGATCCGGTGCGCTGGGTCTACACCTCGATGTGCGAGCCGATGATGACGGTGCGGTCCTGGGGGAGGCCGAAGTGTTCGGCGGCGTCGGCGGTGATGTGTGAGGTGGCGAGGAACAGCTGCTTGCGCCAGCCTGCCATCGTGGCGGCCTTGCCGCGGCGGAGCTCGATCTTGGACAGGAAGTACGACGCCTTGTCGAGATCGAGCGGGCCTTCGGAATCGGCCGGGTCCAGTGTCGCCAGCGCGGCCGGTACGTCGGGGGACTCCATGTACCCGAACTTGATCGTGACGTGTGTGATCCCGTCGTCGCCGTACCCGAGGTCGTCGACCGTGACCCGCTGGTCCTCGGCGACCCGCGGCACCGGCTCGGTGTCGATCGCCACGATCACCACGTGCTCGTGCCGGACCTGGTTGTGCTCGACGTTCGCCCGCAGCGCGAGCGGAGCGCTGGTGCCGCCGCGGTTGAGGAAGATCGCCGTTCCCGGGACCGTCCGGATCGGCATCTTGCCGGAGCGGATCTGGTCGATGAACTCCTGCAGCGAACCCTCGGCGCGCTCCCGCTCGGTGGTCACGACCTCGCGGCCGCGCTGCCAGGTCGTCATCACCGTGAACGCGATCAATGCGATCAGCAGCGGCAGCCACGCGCCGTGCACCAGCTTGGTCAGGTTCGCCCCGATGAACAGCAGGTCGATCGAGAGCAGCGGCACCGCGCCGATCGCGATCAGCCATTTCGGGATGTTCCAGCGGTAGTGCGCGACGTAGAAGAACAGCAAGGTGGTGATGCTGATCGTGCCGGTCACCGTCATGCCGTACGCGTACGCCAGGGCGGCCGAACTGCGGAACGCGAAGATCAGCGTGAGGACCGAGACGAACAGCAGCCAGTTGACGAACGGGACGTAGATCTGGCCGACCGTCGTCGCCGAGGTGTGCGTCACGCGGAGTCGCGGCAGGTACCCGAGCTGCGCGGCGTGCGACGCGACCGAGTAGGCGCCGGTGATCACCGCCTGTGACGCGATCACGGTGGCCGCGGTCGCGAGCAGCACCAGCGGCAGCCGGCCCCACGCCGGGACGAGCAGGAAGAACGGGCCGCTGATGTTGGTGTGGTCCTTCAGGATCAGCGCGCCCTGACCCAGGTAGCTGAGCGTGCAGGCCGGGAAGACCAGGAACAGCCAGCCGCGACTGATCGAGCGGCGGCCGAAGTGGCCCATGTCGGCGTACAGCGCCTCCGCGCCGGTGACCGCGAGCACGATCGCCGCGAGCGCGAAGAACGCGATGTGGAAGTGCCCGGCCAGGAACCCGATCGCGTACGTCGGGGAGAGCGCCTTGAGGATCGCCGCGTGCTCGACGATGCCGCCGATCCCGGCCGCGCCGATCACCGCGAACCAGGCGATCATCACCGGCCCGAAGACCCGGCCGACCGATTCGGTGCCGCGGCGCTGGACCAGGAACAGCACGGTGATGATCACCGCGGTGATCGGTACGACGTACTCGGCGAGCGACGGTTCGACGGTCTTCAGGCCCTCGACCGCGGACAGCACCGAGATCGCCGGGGTGATGATGCCGTCACCGAAGAACAGCGACGCCCCGAACAGCCCGACCGAGGCGAGGATGGTCGCGGCCCGGCGGCGGCCCGGGTGCGTGGAACGCCAGCGGCGCAGCAGCGTGATGAGCGCCATCACGCCGCCCTCGCCGTCGTTGTCGGCGCGCATCGCCAGCAGGATGTACGTGACCGTGACGATGATCATCACCGACCAGAAGATCAGCGACACGACCCCGAACACGTTGGCGTCACTGACCGGCACGGGGTGCGGGTCGTCGGGGTTGAAAACCGTCTGGAGGGTGTAGATCGGGCTGGTCCCGATATCGCCGAAGACGACACCCAGTGCCCCGACCACCACGGCCAGTCGCACAGTGTCGCGAACAGAGGTATGGGGGGCCGGAGTGCCCGGCTCCTGAGGGTTCGTCACGTCCCGGGACGATACCTGCCCGGGGAGCTAGCGCTGTGCATGTCGAGCCGTCGGCCGCGGTTCCGACGTACCCGATATGACAGCCGAGCGAGTACTGCGGACCTATCTCACGCTGGTCGTGGTGTCGACGGGCGCGTCGTCGATGATCTGGGGCATCAACACGTTGTTCCTGCTCGACGCCGGGCTGGGCATCGGGAAGGCGTTCGCCGCGAACGCGTTCTTCACCGCCGGCATGGTGCTGTTCGAGGTCCCGACCGGCGTTGTCGCGGACACGGTCGGCCGGCGTGCGTCGTACCTCCTCGGCACGGCGACCCTGATCGGGACGACGCTGCTCTACCTGGTGCTGTGGCGGACGCACGCGCCGTTCGTGCTCTGGGCGGTCGTGTCGATGCTGCTCGGTCTCGGGTTCACGTTCTTCAGCGGCGCGACCGAGGCGTGGCTGGTCGACGGGCTGCACGCGACCGGGTACGCCGGGTCGCTGGACGCGGCGTTCGCGAAGGGGCAGGTGGCGAACGGGATCGCGATGATGGCCGGCTCGATCGGCGGCGGGGTGCTGGCGCAGCTGACGAACCTGGGGATGCCGTACGTCGTTCGCGCGTTGTTGCTGATGGCTACGTTCGTGGTCGCGTGGCGGTCGATGCGGGACATCGGCTTCACCCCGGCGCCGCGGACCTCGGTGCGGATCGAAATGGCCGGGATCGTCCGGGCGTCGCTCCGGCACGGACTCCTCAACCGGCGGGTCCGCTGGGTGATGCTGGCCGGGCCGTTCACGGCCGGGGTGAGCGTCTACGGCTTCTACGCCGCGCAGCCGTATCTGCTCCAGCTGTACGGACACACCGGCTCGTACGCGGTCGCCGGCCTGTCCGCCGGGATCGTTGCCGGCGCACAGATCGCCGGCGGCGCGTCCGCGTCGTACCTGTCCCGTCTGGTCCACGACCGGATCGGGATCCTGATCGGGGCGATCGTCGCGTCCGGCGTGGTGATCGCGGTGATGGGCCTGGTGACGTCGTTCGGGGTGGCGCTGGTGCTGCTGATGGTGTGGGGCACGTTGTTCGCTGCGATGTCACCGGTGCGGCAGGCGTACCTGAACAGTCACATCCCGTCGGCGCAGCGGGCGACGGTGCTGTCGTTCGACAGTCTGCTCGGCTCGGCCGGTGGGGTCGTGATCCAGCCGACGCTCGGTCGCACCGCGGACGTCTGGGGCTACGGACCGGCGTACCTGGTGTCGGCGGCGATCCAGCTCCTGGCGGTGCCGTTCCTCGGACTGGCACGGCGGAAACCTGTCGAGGGCGCAGTGGACAACGCTCTAGCCTTGCGGGCGTGACGGCTCGATTGATCATCATCAACGGTGGGTCCAGTTCCGGGAAGACCGGGATCGTGCGGTGTCTGCAGGCGGTGCTGCCGGAGCCCTGGCTCGGGTTCAGTGTGGACGACTTCGTGGACGCGCTGCCCGCCGTGATGGACGGCGGCCTCGAGGTCGGGCCGGACGGCGCGGTGTCGGTCGGGCCCGCGTTCCGGGAGCTGGACGCGGCCTGGACCGCCGGGATCGTGGCGATGTGCCGGGCCGGCGGCCGGGTGATCGTCGACGACGTGTTCCTCGGCGGCGCCGGCTCGCAGCAGCGCTGGCGGGACGCGATCGGGGAGCTCGAGGCAATCTTCGTCGGTGTCCACTGCGCCCCGGAGATCGCCGCGGGGCGTGAACTCGCCCGCGGCAACCGCGCCCGCGGCATGGCCGAGCAGCAGGCGTACGTCGTCCACGAGGGCGTCACGTACGACGTCGAGGTGGACAGCTCGCACGCGGAATCCGTCGACTGCGCCCACACGATCGCCACCTACCTCGCTCCGTAGTGGATCCGTAGTCGCCACGGATGCCCGGTGTGCGTGAAAGGATTTTGGGCGTGCGCTTGTCTGAGCAGCAGCGGAGTGAGTTGGAGCGGTTGGCGGAGTTCGTGCTGCCGGGGGAGGGATGGGCGGCGGCGGGGTTTGTCGAGCGGGTGCTGACGGAGGATCGGCCCGACTGGGTTGGACGGGTGGAGCGTGCGCTGGCCGGTGAGGATCAGGACTGGCTCGTTCGGTTGATTGCGCAGGGGTTCTACGCGGAGCCGGCGAGTTGGGAGCGGGTCGGATGGCGGAGTGGGGAGTTCGCTCCGGTGCAGACCGAGTTGCGGGTGACGCCTCGGGACGAGTTGGTCGAGCGGTACGACTGCGTGGTGGTCGGCTCGGGGGCCGGTGGGGGCGCGGCGGCTCAGGTGCTGGCGGAGTCGGGGCGGTCGGTGCTGGTGGTCGAGTTGGGCAGTTACCCGTCGACGGAATCGTTGGCGCGCGACCACCTGCGGAATCCGCGGTCTGTGACGGGTCTGCCGGCGGTGACGGATCCGGACCCGGCGGGGCGGCCGAGGGTGTCGGTGGTGGACGGGGTGCGGAGCGAGGTGCTGCCGCCCGACGGTGGGTGGGGGAACAACGCGTTCACGGTCGGCGGCGGCACACGGGTGTACGGCGCGCAGGCGTGGCGGTTCGTGCCGCAGGACTTCCGGATGGCCACGACGTACGGCGTACCGGAGGGAAGTGCGCTCGCCGACTGGCCGATCTCGTACGACGACCTGGAGCCTTACTACTCGTTGGCGGAGCAACGGTTCGGGGTGAGTGGTGGTGGAGTGGATCCGTGGCACGGGCCGCGGTCGATCCCGCTTCCGATGCCGCCGCTGCCACGTACCGGGCCGGCTGACCTGTTGGCGGGAGCTGCCGAGCGGCTCGGCTGGGGAACTCTCGACGTACCGCTGCTGATCAACTCGGTCGACTACCAAGGGCGCTCCGGATGTGTGCGGTGCGGTCTGTGCGTCGGGTTCGCCTGCCCTGTGGAGGCGAAGGCCGGGACACACAACACCGCGCTGCCCGCGGCGCTCGCGACCGGGAACTGCACGCTGGTCACCGAGACGACAGCCGAGCGGCTGGTCACCTCAGCTGGTCGGGTCATCGGCGTCGCACTGGTCGCGAGTGACGGGTACTGCGGGATCTGGCGACGGACCGTTGCGTGCGAGGAGGTGGTGGTCGCCGCGGGTGCCTCGGAGACGCCGCGGCTGCTCCTGAACAGTGCGCACGACGGCGAGCCGAACGGGATCGGCAACAACCGGGATCAGGTCGGCCGGCACCTGCAGGCGCATGTGTACGCCGGTGCGGTCGGGCTGTTCGAGGACGAGGTGGTCGATCTGGTTGGGCCGGGCGTCTCGATCGCGACCTGCGACTTCCGGCACGGGAACGACGGGATTGTCGGCGGCGGCATGCTCGCCAACGAGTTCGTGCCGACGCCCGCGTCGGCGTACGACTATCTGACCGGCGCCGGGCTGATCCCGCCGGCCGGTGCGGAGAGCGTGCAGGCGATGCAGCGTGAGGTACGGCGGATGCTCCGGGTGGTCGGGCCGATCCAGGAGGTCACGTCGGCGGAATCACGCGTCCGCGTCGATCCGTCCGTCGTCGACCGGTTCGGCAATCCGGTGGTCGTGACGAGTGGGTCGATCCATGCAGAGGACGTCCGCGCCCATCGCTTCATGAGTGCCAAGGCGAAGGCCTGGCTCGAGGAAGCGGGCGCGATCCGGACGTCCGTGGGCGAGGTCGGGACGGTGGGGCGCGCCAGCACCGGGCAGCATCAGGCGGGGACCTGCCGGATGGGCGACGACCCGGCCCGATCGGTCACCGATCCCCATGGCCGGCTCTGGGACCACGACAACGTCTGGATCACCGACGCCTCCGTCCACGTCACCAACGGAGGCGTAAACCCAGTCCTGACTGTCCTCGCCGGAGCCCTCCGCATCGCCGACCACATCGTGCGTGGTTGAGGGTCAGCCGACGCGGGAGATGCCTACTCCGCTGCGGGCGTCGCGGCCGTACTTGGTGATTTCGGCGGGGAGGTTCAGCCGGGAGATGCCGGTCTTGTTGCGGTCCTCGTCGGTGAGGAGGTCGGCGGGGATGATCCAGACGATCTCGAACTCGAGGCCGTCGGGGTCCTTGCCGTAGAGCGACTTCGTGGTGCCGTGGTCGGACGCGCCGACCAGGGCGTCGTGCTCGCTGAGAGCGCCGGCCAGCTCCTCGAGGTCGCCGAGGGTGTCGACCTCCCAGGCAAGGTGGTAGAGCCCGACCGATGTCCGCCCGGCGCCCGACGGGCCGGCTTGCGACCCGATCTGGAACAGGCCCAGGTCGTGGTCGTTACTCGACCCGGGTGCCCGGAGGAACGCCGCGCCGGGGATGGCGTCACCGGTCTCGGTGTACCCGAAGCCGAGGACGTCTCGGTAGAACGCGACGCTCGCCGCGACGTCGCGCACGTACAGGACCGCGTGGTTCAACCGGAAGATCGCCATATAGCGATTATAGTTGAAGCCTCAACTTATTTCCAGTGGCTAGCGGCGGCGTTTCTTCGGTCGGGCCGGTTGCTTGGGAGCCTGCGGTGCCGGCTTCTTCTGGCGCCTGGGCGTCGCGGGGCCGCGGGTGCTGTTCACGGTGCGGCCGCGGACGATGCCGATGAGGTGCTCGACCAGTTCGCTGGTCTCGTCCTCCGGCCAGCTCAGCGCGACCTGCGACTCCGGTACGCCGGTCAGCGGGCGGTAGGTCAGGTCCTTGCGGTGGTGCAACCGCGCCAGCGACTGCGGCACCACGAGCAGCCCGGTGCCCATGGCAACCAGCTCGATCGCGTCGCCGGTCCGGACCGGGCGCTCGTCTATGAGCCGGCCGGGTGGGTGCTCCCAGTCGAGTACGTCGTCCTGCGGGTGCAGCATCAGCTCGTCGGCGAGGTCGTCGACGGTGACCTCCTCGGCTGCGGTGACGAGGTGGTCCTTGGGCACCACCACGACCGTCTGCTCGACGTACAGCGGGATCGCGTGCAGGCCGGTGCGATCGATCGGGAGCCTCAGGAGGACCGAGTCGACCTCACCCCGGCGGACCAGATCGGGCGCTTCGGCGGCCGAGACCTGGACGAGTTCGAGCGGGACGCGGGGGAGTCGCTCCGTCCAGATCCGAACCCATTTGGCGGGTGTCACGCCGGGGACGTAGCCCAGCCGGAATCCGGTCACAGTTCCGAGGTTACCGGGCGTTACGCTGCTGCCATGACGGCGCGCAAGACACCCCAAACCATGAAGCCTGCCACGGCGGCGAAGAAGCTGGACGTGTACCTCCCGGCGACGCCCGCGGAGTTCCAGGAGGGCGTCGTGTCGCGGGACGAGCTGAACGCGCTGCAGGCGGACCCGCCCGAGTGGCTGCGGGAGCTGCGGCGGACCGGGCCGCACCCCCGCTCGGTGGTGGCGGCGAGGCTCGGCGTCTCGATCGGCGGCCTCGCCCGGGCCGGGATCACCGAGGCGCTGACCACGGACGACATCGAGGCCATCCGGGACGAGAACCCGGACTGGCTGGAGCACGAACGCGCGACCCAGGCGGAGGTCCGTCGCCAAGAGGCGGAGCTGAAGAAGAAGCCGCGTCCATGAACCCAGCCGCCGTCAGCTGAGTACGCCGTTCGTCGTCGAGCGCACCGCGGCTGCCGGGTAGAACTTCAGCAGTTCGTAGAGTTCGGGTATGAGGCGTCCGATCGCAGTACAGCTCTGGTCGGTCTTCGCGTTGGCGCAGCAGGACTTCCCCGGCGTGCTGCGGCAGCTGAGCGAGATGGGGTACGCCGGAGTCGAGGCGTACGGACTGCACGACCTGTCGCCGACCGCCGTTAGGCAACTGCTCGACGAGCTCGGGCTCGAGCTGTGCAGCTCGCATGCGCCGTTCCCGGCCGGACCGGATGCGCGGCGCGTCCTCGACGAGCAGAGCGAGCTCGGCGCACCGGTCCTCGCGTGGAGCCTCGAAGCGGAGGAGTTCGCGACCGAGGACAGCATCGCGCGCGGAGTCGAGCGGGTGAACGAGGGCGCTGTGAACGCGAAGGCCTACGGGATGCAGATCGCGTACCACAACCACTGGTCGGAGTTCTCCCGATTGGCTGACGGCCGACGCGCGTACGACGTACTGCTGGAGCGGCTCAGCCCGGACGTGCTGCTCGAAGTCGACGTGTACTGGGCGGCGCTGGCGGGTGTGGATCCGGCTGTGGTGGTGCGCGAGCACGGTGATCGGGTCCGGTTCTTGCACGTCAAGGACGGGCCGGCGAAGGCGCCGGAGGACGCGATGGTCGCGGTCGGGCAGGGCAGTTTGGACATTCGGTCGATCCTCGACGCGAACCCGTCGGTGGCTTGGCACATCGTCGAACTGGACCGGTGCGACACCGACGTGATGACAGCGCTCCGGGACAGCCGCGACTATCTCAACGCGCTGTCACGAGTTCCGTGAACGCGTTGAGGGCCCGGCGGATGTTCTCGACCGAGTTCGCGTACGAGAAGCGCAGGTGGTTCTCGCCGTACCCGCCGAACGACGTACCGGGCAGGCACGCGACCCCGGCCTCGTCCAGCAGCCGATCCGACAGGGTCGCCGCCGACACGCCGAGCTCGCTGATGTTCGGGAACGCGTAGAACGCACCACCCGGTTCCACACAGGACACACCCGGTACGGCGTTCAACCCGGACACGATCACCTCGCGCCGTTCGCGGAACGCGTCGAGCATCTGGTCGACGGCGTCCCACGGTCCTTCCAGGGCGGCGATCGCGGCGTGCTGACTGAACGCCGACGTACACGACACCGAGTTGATCATCAGTCGCGTCACCGGCTCCACCAGCGGTTCCGGGAACACACCGAAGCCCAGCCGCCAGCCCGTCATCGCGAACGTCTTCGACCAGCCGTCGAGGAGGACGGTCCGCGACGCCATCCCGTCGAGGTCGAGGACGCTGTGGTGCTCCCCGTCGTACCGGAGTGCCCAGTAGACCTCGTCGCTCAGGACGACCAGGTCGTGCTCGATCGCGATCTCGGCGATCGCCTCCAGCTGTTCGGGCGTCGACGCGCTGCCGCACGGGTTGTGCGGGGAGTTGAGGATCAGCAGCTTGGTCCGGTCCGTCACGAGCGACCGCAGTTCCTCGGGGTCGATGACGAAGCCGTTCTCCTCGCGCAGCGGCACCGGTACGGGCGTCGCGCCGGCGAAGGACGCGATCGACGCGTACATCGGGAACCCGGGATCAGGGTAGAGGACCTCGTCGCCCTCCTCGCAGAGCGCCAGGATCGTGAAGAACATGATCGGCTTCGCGCCGGGCGTGATCAGCACCCGGTCGGGTGTCGTGCGCAGCCGGCCGGTGCGGTCGAGGAAGTCCGCGACCGCGGTCCGTAGTTCGGGAATGCCGGGCGCCGGGACGTAGTGCGTGTACCCCTTGTCCAGGGCCTGCTGCGCGGCGGCGATCACGTGCGGTGGCGTGTCGAAGTCCGGTTCGCCGATCTCGAGGTGCACGATCTCGCGGCCCTGCGCCTCCAGGGCCTTCGCTTTCGCCAGCACCTCGAACGCAGACTCGGTGCCCAGCCGATCCATCCGCCCAGCAAGCTTCACGCCGTCGAGCCTAGTCCACGGACTGGCCGGCAATCCCACGGCACCGGACCTGCGTGCAATGATCGGCAAGGGATTAGTTGACGGCTGGAAGGAATTGCCCGATGGCGCGGGTCGCAGTCACTGGAAGTAGCGGGAAGCTCGGGCGGGCGGTCGTCGATCACCTGGTCACGAACGGGTGGGACGTGGTCGCGCTGGACCAGGCTGCGGCGGCGCGCGCCGACGTGACGTCGACGCGGGTGGATCTGACCGATTTCGGCCAGACCTACGAGGCGATCGCCGGGATCGACGACCGGCACGACGGTGTCGACGCGGTCGTGCACCTGGCCGCGATCCCGGCGCCGGGCCTGCGGCCGAACGCGGCGACGTTCCACAACAACATGACCGCGACGTACAACGTGTTCTCGGCGGCGCTGCGGGCCGGCGTCCGGAACATCGTGTGGGCGTCGAGCGAGACCGTGCTGGGTCTGCCGTTCGACGAGTTCCCGCCGTACGTGCCGGTCGACGAGGACTACCCGCCGCGGCCGAACAGCACGTACTCGCTGGTCAAGACGCTGGAGGAGGAGCTTGCCCGGCAGCTCTGCCGGTGGCATCCGGACCTGAAGCTGATCGGGCTGCGCTTCTCCAACGTGATGTATCCCGAGGACTACACCCGGTTCCCGTCGTTCGACGCCGATGCCCAGGCGCGCAAGTGGAACCTCTGGGGCTACATCGACGCCCGCGACGGCGCCCAGGCCGTCCGCAAGGCGCTCGAGTACGACGTGACCGGGACGGACGTGTTCATCGTCGCGAACGCCGACACAGTGATGTCCCGGCCGAACGAGGAGCTCCTCGCCGAGGTGTTCCCCGGCGTACCCGTGAAGCGCCCGTTCGGCCCGAACGAGACCCTGCTGTCGATCGAGAAGGCCCGCCGCCTGCTCGGTTACGAACCCGAGTACTCTTGGCGCGGCCCGAACGGGAAGAGCGTGTCCGGGTCGTAGGCGGCCCGTACGTCGGCCAGTCGCGCGAACGTGTCGGCCGGCCACGACTTCTCGTACGATCCCGGCAGCGCGAAACCGCCGGCGAAGTTCACCGTGGTCTCCTCGCCCACCCACGGATCGAGCCGGCCGAGAATCCCGTCAACCGTTGCCGGAAGCACCTTTTCGAACAGGCTCGGATCCGGTACGCCGATCATGGTCAGCGTGCATGCTCCGCTGCGCCCGCCGACCGCGCTGCCCTCGGGGACGTCGCGTTCCGTGGCGCCGCCGAGGTGCCGGAGCTCGACCGCGATCAACGGGAGCTGCTGCTCCGGGCCGGCCACGTCCAGGAACGCCCCGATGAACTCGGCGTCCAGGTCGTCCAGCAGCAGCCCGCGGTCCCACGCCGGCGTCGGGTCCCTCGGGTCGTTGTGGATCAGCGCGATGTCGCTCGCCGGCATCTCG
Organism: Kribbella sp. NPDC055110; assembly: GCF_053607525.1. Classification (NCBI taxonomy): domain Bacteria; kingdom Bacillati; phylum Actinomycetota; class Actinomycetes; order Propionibacteriales; family Kribbellaceae; genus Kribbella; species Kribbella sp. NPDC055110. The sequence goes on along the minus strand of NZ_JBSGTS010000021.1, from coordinate 123,844 downwards.
CCGACGGCGTCGATCAGCGTCGGACCGGCGTTGCGGATCGGCCGGAAAAGCTTCTTGCCGTCGACCGCGTCACCGACGTACGCGAACCGGACGCTCAGCACCGTCTTGCCGCGCAGCGGTTCGGGGATGAACTCGAGCGGCGGCAGCCGCAGGATCACGACCGACGAGTTCGCGCTCTCCGGAAGGTCCTTCGTCCACTCGGCCCAGGTGGTCAGCGCCGGCGCGATGTGCTCCGCGTCGAAGAACACCGAACCGCCGTACAGCGTGCGCATCTCGACCAGCCCGAAGTCCATCGCGGTGACGATGCCGAACCCGCCCTTGCCGCCGCGCAACGCCCAGAACAGGTCCGGGTGCTCGGTCTCGCTCGCGGTCACCACCTCGCCGGCCGCTGTCACGACGCGGAACGAGCGGGCCCAGTCGGACGAGAAGCCGTACGTGCGGGCGAGTGGGCCGAGGCCGCCGCCGAGCGTGTAGCCGATGCAGCCGACCGCGTCGGACGCGCCGGCGATCGGTGCCAGTCCGTGCGGTGCGGCCGCCGCGATCACCTCGGCCCAGCGGGTGCCCGCGGCGATGTGCGCGACCTGCTCCTCGGCGTCAACACTCACGCCGGTCATCCGGTTGGTGGTCACCACGATCCCGCCCTGCATCGGGATCGGGATGCCGTGGCCGGTCGCCAGCACGCGGACCGGCGTACCGGTCGCGGCGGCGGCGCGGACCACCGCGACGGCATCGTCCTCGGACGTCAGCCCGACCACGATCTCCGGTGTGTGCGTCACCGCCAGGTTGAACCCCGACAGCTCCTCGGCGTACCCCTCGTCACCCGGTGTCAGCACCGGTCCGGCGACCTCGCCCCGCAGCCGGTCGATCAACGCGTCTGTCACGTTCTTCATCCCCTCCCACAAGCCCTGCCCTGGAGGTTTTCACACCCTCGGGTCAGGGTGGAAACACGCCTGATCGGGGGGCCGACTCGACGGTAACGGCCTTGGGCTGAAAACCTGTGCCAGCAGCTGGCGATCCCAGCTGCACAAGGCAGGGTGAGACACGGAGGCGGTCGATGTTCAAGCGTATCGCAATAGTGAACCGGGGTGAAGCCGCGATGCGGCTCATCAACGCGGTCCGCGAAGTCAACGCCGAAGGCGGTGACCCGATCGAGACCGTGGCCTTGTTCACCGACGGCGAGCGGACGGCGACCTTCGTGCGGGCGGCGGACATCACGTACCCGCTCGGCCCGGCGTCGGCCCGGCCGTACCTGGACCTGGAGGTCCTGGAGCGCGCGCTCCGTGAGACCGGGGCGGACGCCGCCTGGGTCGGCTGGGGGTTCGTCGCCGAGGACCCGGCGTTCGCGGAGCTGTGCGAGCGGATCGGCGTGACCTTCATCGGCCCGTCGGCCGAGGCGATGCGCAAACTCGGCGACAAGATCGGCTCGAAGCTGATCGCCGAGGAGGTCGGCGTACCGGTCGCGCCGTGGAGCCGCGGAGCGGTGGAATCGCTGGAGGCGGCGCTCGCGGCGGCCGAGCGGATCGGGTACCCGTTGATGCTCAAGGCAACGGCCGGCGGCGGTGGCCGCGGTATCCGGGTGGTCCGCTCCGCCGACGAGCTCTCCGACGCGTACGCGCGGACCAGCGACGAGGCGGCCCGTGCGTTCGGCAGCGGCGTGGTGTTCCTGGAACGTCTCGTCACCGGCGCCCGGCACGTCGAGGTCCAGGTGATCGCGGACGGCGAAGGTACGGCGTGGGCGCTCGGCGTCCGGGACTGCTCGGTGCAGCGCCGCAACCAGAAGGTGATCGAGGAGTCCGCGTCCCCGCTGCTGTCCGCGTCCCAGGTCGACGAGCTGAAGGCGTCGGCCGAGCGGCTGGCGATCGCGGTCGGGTACCGCGGCGCCGCGACCGTCGAGTTCCTGTACCACCCGGGGGAGAAGTCGTTCGCGTTCCTCGAGGTGAACACCCGGCTGCAGGTCGAGCACCCGATCACCGAGCTGACCACCGGGTTCGACCTGGTGAAGGCCCAGCTGCACGTCGCGTCCGGCGGCCGGCTGGAAGGCCCCCGGCCGATCGAGAACGGCCACGCGGTCGAGGCGCGGCTGAACGCCGAGGACCCGGACCGCGACTTCGCGCCGTCGCCCGGGCGGATCGTCGTACTCGATCTGCCCGCCGGACCCGGCATCCGGGTCGACACCGGCGTGAGCGCGGGGGACACCATTCCGGCGGACTTCGACTCGATGATCGCGAAGATCATCGGGTACGGGCGCACGCGCGAGGAGGCGCTCGCGCGGCTGCGGCGCGCGATGCAGGCGACGACCGTGCTGATCGAGGGCGGCGCGACCAACAAGAGCTTCATCCTCGAGCTGCTCGACCAGCCCGAGGTGATCGACGGCAGTGCAGACACCGGCTGGATCGACCGCGTCCGCGGCGAGGGCCGACTGGTCTCGCACCGGCACTCCGGGATCGCGCTGGTCGCGGCCGCGATCGAGGGGTACGAGGACGCCGAGCAGGTCGAGCGCATCCGGTTGTACGAGACCGCGCACGGCGGCCGCCCGCAGGTCCAGCACGAGGTCGGTCGCGCGATCGACCTGAAGCTGCGCGGCGCGAGCTACCGGGTGACGGTGGCGCGGATCGGTCCGGAGCGGTTCCGGGTCGGCGTCGGCAACGGCAACGATCACCTCAAGGTGGTGGACGCCGAGCTGGAGCGGCTGGACGAGTACACGAGCCGGCTGGTCGTCGGCGGGCAGCGGTTCCGCCTGGTGACGGCAACCCACGGCCCGGTGCATCTGGTCGAGGTCGACGGCGTCACCCACCGCGTGAGTCGCGACGAGGGCGGCGTACTGCGTTCGCCCGCGCCGGCGCTCGTGGTGGCGACGCCGGTGCAGACCGGTGCCGAGATCGAGGCCGGCGCTCCGGTGCTGGTGCTCGAGAGCATGAAGATGGAGACGGTGCTGTACGCGCCGTTCAAGGCGACCGTGAAGGAGCTGCTGGTGTCAACCGGCAGCCAGGTGGAGACGGGTGCTCCGCTGCTCCGGCTGGAGCCGGTCGCGGACGACGCGGCGGAGGAGGCCGCTCCGGTGCAGAACGGCGTACAGCTGGATCTGCCGAACGGGAGTGGGGAGAAGTCCGCGGCCGAGCGGCTGGAGCGTGGGCTGGACGACCTGCGGAGCATGCTGCTCGGGTTCGATATCGACCCGCAGGACGAGGGCGGCATGCTGGCCGACTACCTCGCCGCGCGGTCGGAGCTCGCGCACCAACGCTCGGGGCCGCCGGTCGGTCTGGAGATCGAGCTTCTGACGGTGTTCGCGGACTTCGCCGAGCTGAGCCGCAACCGGCCGGCCGGGACCGACACCACCCTCGAGAACCGGGTGCACAGCCCACGCGAGTACTTCTACACGTACCTGCAGAGCCTGGATCCGGACCGCGGCGCGCTGCCGGGCGAGTTCCAGGCCCGGTTGACCCGCGTACTGAGCCACTACGGCGTGACCGGGCTGGAGCGGAGCCCCGAGCTGGAGGAGGCGGTCTTCCGGATCTTCCTGGCGCAGCAGCGCTCGAGTCCCGACGTACTGCTGGTGACGTCCGTCCTGCAGCGGTGGATCGCCGAGCCGCTGCCGGAGGCGCCGCTGGACGAGTGCGTGCACGACCTGCTGGACCGGCTGGTGCTGGCCACGCAGCTGCGGTTCCCAGTCGTCGGCGACCTGGCCCGGAGCGTGCGGTTCCGGTGGTTCGACCAGCCGCAGGTCGACGCCGAGCGGGCGTCGATCATCGCGGGCGTGGGTGACGAGGTCGCCGACCTGGCCACGCTTCCGGACTCGCCGGAGCGGCAGCGGCGCATCGACGCGCTGGCCGCGATCCCGGAGCCGATCGTCCGGTTCCTCGCCCAGCGGCTGGAAGGCGGCTGGGGCGAGCGCGAGCCGATGCTCGAGGTGCTCGTCCGGCGGCACTACCGCGAGTACGAGCTGCACGACCTGCGCGAGTTCGCCGTCGACGGGCGGCCGTTCGCGACCGCCGACTACTCGATCGACGACCGCCCGAGCCACCTGGTCACGACGGTCGGCACGGTCGCGGAGCTGGCCGATCGGGACAGCGGCCTGTCGCGGGCGCTGACCGATCGGATCGACGCCCGTACGGCGGGACACGAGGCCGTCGTCGAGCTCTATCTGTACGGCCCGGACCTGCCGGAGTCGCAGCAGGACGCCTCGGACCTGTACCGCCGGATGGTCGCCGAGCTGCCGATCGCCCAGCGGGTACGCCGGATCTCGGTCGCGATCGCCCCGGGACAGGACCGGCCGGTCTCGTACTTCACCTACCGCCCGGCCGGCGGGTCGATGACCGAGGACGACAACGTCCGCGGCGTCCACCCGATGGTCGGCCGCCGCCTGAACCTGTGGCGGCTGCGGGACTTCCGCATCACCCGCCTCGACGCGCCGGAGGACGTGCTCCTCTACTACTGCGTCGCCCGCGACAACGAGGCCGACCGGCGGCTCGTCGCGCTGGCCCAGGTCCGCCAGTTCGCGGTCGCCCGGGACGAGGACGGCCAGGTCACGTCGCTGCCGCACGCCGAGCGGGCGATCTCGAACTGTCTGGAGGCGATCCGCCGCGCCCGGTCCGCCCGCGGCGCGGCCGGCGCCAAACTGGACATGAACCACGTCTGGGTGCAGATCTGGCCGGTGGTCGACGTCCAGGTCGACGAGGTGACCGCGCTGCAGCGCAACATCGCCCCGATGACCGCGGGCGCCGGGATCGAGGAGGTCCTGGTGCAGGGCGACGTGGTCGCGCCGGACGGCTCGATCAACCCGGTCGCGGCCCGGTTCTACTACCAGCACGGCGCCGGCGTCGTCACGTCGATCGAGCAGCCGCCGACCGGGCGGTTGCTGCCGCTCGACGACTATGCGCAGAAGGTGCAGCGGTCCCGGCGGCGGAACACGATCTACCCGTACGAGGTCAGCGGCATGGTCGCCGGCCAGGGCGGCTCGTTCGTCGAGCACGACCTGGACGACGCCGGCCGCCTGGTCCCGGTGGACCGGGCGAAGGGCCTGAACAAGGCCGGCATCATCGTCGGCATCGTCACCACGCCGACCACGCGATACCCGGACGGCGTCACCCGGGTCGCGATGAGCGGCGACCCGACCAAGGCGCTCGGCGCGGTGGCCGAGGCGGAGTGCTCGCGGATCATCGCGGCACTCGACCTGGCCGAGCAGCTGCGAGTGCCGGTCGAGTGGTACTCGTTGTCGGCCGGCGCCCGGATCTCGATGGACTCCGGCACGGAGAACATGGACTGGGTCGCGAAGGCGCTGAAGCGAATCGTCGAGTTCACCCAGGCCGGCGGCGAGATCAACGTCGTGGTCGCGGGCATCAACGTCGGCGCGCAGCCGTACTGGAACGCCGAGGCGACGATGCTGATGCACACCAAGGGCATCCTGGTGATGACGCCGGACAGCGCGATGGTGCTGACCGGCAAGCAAACGCTGGACTTCTCCGGGAGCGTCTCGGCCGAGGACAACTTCGGTATCGGCGGGTACGACCGGGTGATGGGTCCGAACGGGCAGGCGCAGTACTGGGCTCCGGACCTGAAGGGCGCCCGGGACGTGCTGATGACGTACTACGACCACACCTACATCGCACCGGGTGAGCACGGGCCGCGGCGGGCTCTCACGGACGACCCCGTGGACCGCGACGTCACGCCGTACCCGCACGACGTCGCCGGGAGCGACTTCAAGACGATCGGCGAGATCTTCTCGAGCGCCACCAACCCGGACCGGAAGAAGGCGTTCGACATCCGCACGCTGATGCGGGCCGTCACCGACCAGGACCACCCGGTACTGGAGCGCTGGGCGGGCATGGCCGACGCCGAGACGGCGGTCGTGCAGGACGCGCGGCTCGGCGGGTTCCCGGTCTGCCTGGTCGGGATCGAATCGCGGTCGGTGCCGCGGCGCGGTTTCCCGCCCACCGACGGGCCGGACACGTACACCGCGGGCACGCTGTTCCCGCGGTCGTCGAAGAAGGTCGCCCGGGCGATCAACTCGGCCAGCGGGAACCGGCCGCTGGTGGTGCTGGCGAACCTGTCCGGGTTCGACGGGTCACCGGACTCGATGCGGAACCTGCAGCTCGAGTACGGCGCCGAGATCGGGCGCGCGATCGTGAACTTCCGCGGGCCGATCGTGTTCTGCGTCGTCTCGCGCTACCACGGCGGCGCGTTCGTGGTGTTCTCGAAGTCGCTGAACCCGTCGATGACGGTGCTCGCGGTGGAGGGATCGTTCGCCTCGGTGCTCGGCGGCGCGCCGGCCGCCGCGGTGGTTTTCGCGGCCGAGGTGGATGCGCGGACCGCCGCGGATCCGCGGGTCGCGGCGCTGGCGGAGCGGGTCGGCGAGGCGGCCGGAGCGGAGCGGGCGGCGCTCGCGACGGAGCTTTCCGACGTGCGAACCGTCGTACGGGCCGAGAAACTGGGCGAGGTCGCGACCGAATTCGACCGGGTGCACAGCATCGAGCGGGCCCGCGACGTCGGGTCCGTCGACGCCGTGATCAGTGCCCGCGAACTGCGGCCGAAGTTGATCGAGGCAATCAATTCCGGGGTACCGGGAGTGTGATCTCTCGCCTACCCTGGTGGGGTGCGTACCGACAGGGGCGGTCGCAGTTGGGCTCGGTCGTTGATCACGTTCATCGGCGTGAGCGCGCTGTCCGGTGCGCTGGCGGCGGGGCTCGCGGTCCCGTTCGCCGGCTTCGCCGGGCGTGGCGCAGCTGAGGTCGCGGACACCGTTCAGAGCCTGCCCAAGGAACTCGAGATCGATCCGGTGGCCGTTCGCAGCCGCATCCTGGCCGCGGACGGCACACTGGTCGCGACCCTCTACGAGCAGAACCGGGTGCCGGTGCCGCTGACCGCGGTCAGCCCGATCATGCGCAAGGCGATCGTGGCGATCGAGGACTCCCGGTTCTACGAGCACGGCGCGCTCGACCTGAAGGGCACGCTGCGCGCGATGGTGCGCAACCAGACCGAGGGCCAGGTGCAGCAGGGCGGGTCGAGCATCACCCAGCAGTACGTGAAGATGAGCCTGGTCGAGAAGGCGCGCACCGCGGCCGAGCGGCAGCAGGCCACCGAGGTCTCGTACGGACGCAAACTCGCCGAGCTGCGGTACGCGATCGCGGTCGAGAGCGAGCTGTCCAAGGACGAGATCCTCGGCCGGTACCTGAACCTGGCGAACTTCGGCGACGGCACGTACGGCGTCCAGACCGCGGCCCAGCACTACTTCCGGACCACCGCCGACAAGCTCACGCTCCCGCAGGCCGCGCTGCTGGCCGGACTGGTGAAGAACCCGACCGGGTACGACCCGACCAACAACCTGGCCCGCGCCAAGGCGCGCCGGGACGTGGTGATCAAGCGGATGCTCGAACTCGGCGTCATCACGGTCGGCCAGGCGAACCAGGCGCTCCGGACACCCGTGGTCGACCTGGCGAAGGTCGAGCCGGTGCCGAACGGGTGCGCCAACTCGCGGTACCCGTTCTACTGCGACTACGTGGTCTCCAAGCTGCTCGCCAACCCGGCGCTCGGCGCGACCGTCAAGGACCGCGACCACTACCTGAAGACCGGCGGCCTGCAGATCCGGACCTCGATCGACCCTCGTGTGCAGGCGGCCGCCCAGGCGTCGATCGACAAACACAGCAAGCGCACCGACTCCGCGATCGCCGCGATCAGCATCGTCGAGCCCGGCACCGGCCTGGTGAAGGCGATGGTGCAGAGCCGCCCCTACGGCAACGGGAAGTTCCACACGAACTACAACTACAACGTCGAGAAGTCGTACGCCGGCGGGTACGGCGGGTTCCAGAACGGCTCCACGATGAAGGCGTTCACGATCGCCGCGGCGCTGTCCAAGGGCATCCGGATGGACTACCGGATCAACTCGCCGGAGCAGATCGACCTGAGCAACAAGAAGTTCCGGACGTGTACGGGCTGGACGCGCGACCCGAAGTACCGGCCGAAGAACTCGACGCACAGCGGCAACCTGACGATGGTCGAGGCCGCCCGGTTCTCGACCAACACCTACTTCCTGCAGCTGTCGCAGCGGACCGGGCTGTGCTCGATCGCGACGATCGCGGCGAAGCTCGGGATGTACAACGCGCAGACGCTGCAGCCGCTCGACCAGGTCATCTCGATGACGCTCGGGGTCGGATACGTGACGCCGCTGATGCTGTCGAACGCCTACGCGACGTTCGCGGCGCGCGGGAAGTACTGCGAGACGCTGGTCGTCACGTCGGTGCGGGACAAGTCCGGGCGCCCGGTCCCGGGTCCCGGGTTCAACTGCAAGCAGGTCCTCCCGCGGGCGGTCGCGGACGGCGTGAACCGGGTGCTGAGCGCAGTGATGATGCCGGGCGGGACCGGCGGCCGGCTGCGCTTCGGCAGCCGCGACATGGCCGGCAAGACCGGAACGATCCAGGAGAACCTGGCCGTCTGGTACGCCGGCTACACCCCGAACCTGGCCGCCGCCGCGGTGGTCGCGGACGCGAACCTGCCGTACACCAACCTGATGTACCGGCACACCCTGAACGGCAAGGACATCGCCGACCCGACCGGCTCCGGCACCGCCGGCCCGCTCTGGCAGACCGCGATGCAGGGCGCCCTCCGCGGCCTCCCGGTCATACGCTTCGTCGCGCCGCCGAAGAGGCTGATCGGCGACCCGAACCCGAAGCCGGTCGACCCCGTGAAGAAGCCGAAACCGACGCCCAAGCCGAAGCCGACGCCCAAGCCGAAGCCGACGCCCAAGCCGAAGCCGCCGCCGAAGCCGCCGACGCCGCGCTAAAGGGGTCTGAGGTCCGTCCCCGGGACCCAGGTGATCTGCCCGTCCTGGTCGCGGAACCGTCCCAGCCAGACCCCCTTGTCGCGGATCCAGACATCCAGCTCGCCGGTCGACCAGGTCGCCCGCTGCACCGGCTGGGCCGGGTCGACGTGCCGTACGGCGTCCGCGGCCCGAGGACCGTGGGCGTCGTACTGCACGTCGAGCTCGGCCGCCAGCTCGCGCGCCTGCCTCTCGTCGTCGAGACCTGTCGCACGCCACCCGTTGACCGCACCGTCCCAGACGCCGAACCTGTTGGATCCGTCGTCGGACGGCCGAACCGTGAACCGACCAAGCATGTTTTCAGATTACCGCTTCGTCGAACATATGTTCTAGTCTTGATCCCGGTGGGAGGTGTGTGCGATAGAGCTCAGTTCCGGTACCGGAAGACGATCCGGCCCCGGGTCAGGTCGTAGGGGCTGAGTTCCACGAGGACGCGGTCCTCGGGGAGGATCTTGATGTAGTTCTTCCGGATCTTCCCGCTGATGTGGGCGAGGACCTTGTGCCCGTTGGTGAGTTCGACCCGGAAGTTGGCGTTCCGGAGGCACTCGACGACGGTGCCCTCGACCTCGATACCGCCTGCTGCTCTGGACATCGTCAGGCCTTTCCGCGGATCAGTTCGAGGCTGCGACCCGTACAGCGCGTACCGAGCCCCTCGAATAGCGCCAGTGCGCCCGTGTTTGTCTCGTCAACCTCCGCGGTCGCGGCTTCGAATCCGGACCGGTGCAGACCGTCCAGGACATGATCGAGCAACGCCCGGCCGATACCGTGCCGTTGCTCGGCCGCCAGTACGCCGACCAGCCCGATGCGCGGGCGCCGGGTCATGGTGGCGACCCGGACCATCCCGACGTACCGACCATCCTTTACTGCGGCCGTGTACTTCGACGGGTCGATCGGCCTCGTGCCGCCCTGCCAGGGCAGCACCTCCGCAGGCATCGTGTGCCAGCCGACGGTGGATTCGACCTCGTCGCGAATCGCCTGGTCCAGCTCACGCAGCGGGGCCTCGTCGGCGGTCGTGATCGTCACCCCTGACGGGACGGTCGCCCGGGAGGGGCCGGTGGGTACGACGAACTCCGCTTCGCGACGCGCTGTCGTGAATCCCGCGAGTACCCAATTGGTCAGGAGGTCGTGGTCGGTCTCGTCGACCACTGTGTACTGCGGCTGGTCGGTCGCCATCGCGGCCGCGAGGCGGTTGAAGACGTCGTCGCGCCAGGTGTCGATGCTGACGAAGGTCCGGCCGTCGAGCCGCCGCGTCGCATGACTGCGGCCGACGACCAGGTCGTTCTCGATCGCGTGCCACTGGTTGTCAGCGACGCGAGAGATCGTGAAAGGCAAAGTGTGCATAGGTGTTTCCTCTCGGGAGTACTCGGCGAGGCACTCCCGGCGACACCTACGTCAATCGCCAGCCCGTGACCACGGGAAGGGGAGCACCCACTGCGCTACAGCGTTCATCGGGGCCCCACCTCCAAGCATCACGTCACGGACCACGGCACCGTATCAACCGGTCCACCGCGCCGGCCAGCCATTTTTGCAGGTCTCGAACACTTGTTCTAATATGTGGCCATGGGGTACAACAATCCGCCGATCAAGTGGTCCGAGCTGGAGCGGAAGCTCTCGGATCGCTCGCGGCCGGGTAGCCATGGTGGGCGGCCGGTGACGGGGGACGGTGGTGACAGTCCGGCGTGGTCGCAGCATCGCGGGCCGTATGTGCCTTCGAAGGTTCTGGCCGTCAGACCGGAGCATTCGGTGCCGTACGCCGAGCTCCACGTCCACTCGAACTTCTCCTTCCTGGACGGCGCCTCGCAGCCGGAGGATCTGGTCGAGGCCGCCGTCCGGCAGGGGCTGCACGCGCTGGCGCTGACCGATCACGACGGGTTCTACGGCGCGGCGCGGTTCGCCGAGGCCGCGGCGGCGTACTCGCTGCCGACCGTGTTCGGGGCGGAGCTGTCACTCGGGCTGACCGGCCCGCAGAACGGGGTGGCGGATCCTGAAGGCAGTCACCTGCTGGTGCTGGCCGAGGGGCAGGAGGGGTACCACAAGCTGGCCGGCGAGATCACCGAGGCGCAGTTGAAAGGTGGGGAGAAGGGGAAGCCGGTCTACTCGTTGGAGCGGCTGGCCGACAAGGGTCGTGACGCCTGGGTAATCCTGACCGGGTGCCGGAAGGGACTGGTCCGGCAGGCGCTGGAGCTCGGCGGGCGTGCCGACGGTCCGGCGGCGGCCGGTCGCGAGCTGGACCGGTTGGTCGCGCTGTTCGGCAAGGACCGGGTGGTCGTCGAGCTGATCGACCACCACGTCCCCGCCGACACCACGCGGAACCGGGTCCTGGCCGGCCTGGCGGCCGACCGCGGCCTCCCGGTAGTTGCCACGAACAACGTTCATTACGCGACCCCGGCCGAGCACAAGCTGGCGGCCGCGCTGGCCGCCGTACGGGCCCGTCGCGACCTGGACGCGATGGACGGCTGGCTGCCGTCGAGCGGGATGGCGTTCGTGCGTTCCGGCGCGGAGATGACCGCCCGTTTCCAGCGGTACGACGGGGCGGTGGCGCGCTCGGTGATGCTGGCGGACCAGCTCGCGTTCGACCTCGCGCGGGCGAAGCCGAAGCTGCCGCTGCGCGACGTACCCGACGGTCACGACCCGATGTCGTGGCTGCGGGAGCTGACGTTCCGGGGGGCTTCGAAGCGGTATGGGACGCGTGGGCAGCGGCCGGACGCGTACGAGCGGCTGGAGCGGGAGCTCGACGTCATCGAGGAGAAGGGTTTTCCGGGGTACTTCCTGATCGTTGAGGACATCGTCCGGTTCGCCCACGACAACGGGATCCTCTGCCAGGGCAGGGGATCGGCGGCGAACTCCGCGGTCTGCTACGCGCTCGGGATCACCGCGGTGGACAGCATCCTCTACAACCTGCCCTTCGAGCGGTTCCTGGCCACCACCCGCGCCGAGGAGCCGGACATCGACGTCGACTTCGACTCCGGACGCCGCGAGGAGGTGATCCAGCACGTCTACACGAAGTACGGCCGGCACAACGCCGCCCAGGTGGCGAACGTGATCTCGTACCGCCCGAAGTCCGCCGTCCGGGATATGGCCAAGGCGCTGGGGTACTCCGTCGGTCAGCAGGACGCGTGGTCGAAACAGGTGGACGGCTGGAGCCCGGAGATCACCTCGACCGAGCACGACATCCCGCCGCAGGTGGTGGGGATGGCGACCGAGCTGCTGAAGTTCCCGCGGCACCTGGGGATCCATTCCGGCGGCATGGTGCTGACCGAGCGTCCGGTCGGCGAGGTGGTGCCGATCGAGCACGCCCGGATGGAGAACCGCACGGTCCTGCAGTGGGACAAGGACGACTGCGCGTGGATGGGGCTGGTGAAGTTCGACCTGCTCGGGCTCGGCATGCTGGCCGCGCTGCAGTACTGCCTGGACATGGTCCGCGAGCAGCTCGGGGAGTCGTGGGAGCTGCACACGATCCCGCGGGAGGAGGCCGGGGTCTACGACCAGCTCTGCCGCGCGGACTCGGTGGGCGTGTTCCAGGTGGAGTCCCGCGCGCAGATGGCGACCCTGCCGCGGCTGAAACCGCGGCGGTTCTACGACCTGGTCACCGAGATCGCGCTGATCCGGCCCGGCCCGATCCAAGGCGGCGCCGTGCATCCGTACATCCGCCGCCGGACCGGGGAGGAGCCGATCACCTACCTGCACCCGAAGCTGGAGCCGGTGCTGGAGCGGACCATGGGCGTGCCGCTGTTCCAGGAGCAGCTGATGCAGATGGCGATGGCGGTCGGCGAGATCGACGGCGACGAGGCCGACCTGCTGCGCCGCGCGATGGGCTCCAAACGCGGTATCGAGAAGATCTCGTCGCTGAAGGACAAGCTGTACGCCGGGATGGCGGGCAACGGGATCACCGGGGAGCTGGCCGACGAGATCTACGCCAAGATCGAGGCGTTCGCGAACTTCGGGTTCGCCGAATCGCACTCGATCAGCTTCGCGCTGCTCGTCTACTCCAGCACATGGCTGCGGCTGCACTACCCGGCCGCGTTCCTGGCCGCACTGCTCCGGGCACAGCCGATGGGGTTCTACTCACCGCAGTCCCTGGTCGCCGACGCCCGCCGGCACGGTGTCGAGGTACGCCGTCCGCACCTGCATCTCTCGGGTGTCGACGCGGGGCTCGAGCTGCTGGTCGACGGGCAGGAGCGGACCGGGCCGACCGGGTTGGACGAGTGTTTGGCGGACCCGCAGCCGTTGGTCGGTCCGTTCGATCCGAAGGCGCCGTTCGACACCACGGTGCATCGCCGGGACGGCGTGTTCGCGGTCCGGCTCGGGCTGTCCGAAGTACGCACGGTCGGGGAGAAGGGCGCGAAGCTGATCGTCGAGGAGCGGGAGCGGGGCGGGCCGTTCACCGAGATGGCCGACCTGGTCCGGCGTACCGGAATCACTGCGGCACAGGTCGAGGCGCTGGCGACCGCCGGGGCGTTCGACTGTTTCGGGCTCGACCGGCGACAGGCGTTGTGGGAAGCGGGCCGGGCGGCCGAGGAGCGTCCAGGTCAGCTGGCCGGGATCACCGCGGCCGGTCCGCCGCCGACACTGCCTGGGATGAGCGACATCGAGGCCGACATGGCCGACCTGTGGTCCACCTCGATCACCACCGCGAGCCATCCGATGCAACGGGTCCGCGACCGGCTCCGCGCCGACGGCATCCTGTCCGCGGCCGAACTTCGCGAGGCCCCCAACGGCGCCCGCGTCCGGGTCGCCGGCGTGGTCACCCACCGCCAACGCCCCGCGACCGCCTCCGGCGTCACGTTCATGAACCTCGAGGACGAAACCGGCATGGCGAACATCGTCATCACCGTCGGCTGCTGGCACCGCCACGCCGCCGTAGCCCGCAACGCCGCCGCCATGATCATCCGCGGCCGGGTAGAACGAGCCGGCGAAGTAACCAACCTCTCCGCCGACCACCTCCAACGCCTCCCCCTAACCGCCCGCACCAAATCCCGCGACTTCAGATAACCCCCACCAGTCGCGAACAACCCTGCGTCGAGTCGTGGTGTTTGGTTCGGGGCGGGTACGGCGAGTCGTGGATCGTGGTTGGGTTTTGCAGCCGTATCTCACGACTCGGTGGGTGGTTGCCGGGATCAGGCTGGGGTGGGGTGTTTTCGGCGGGTCCAGAAGGGGGCGGGGTGGGGGAGGGCTACGGCGTAGTAGTCGGCTCGGGTGGAGAGGTAGGTGGTGCACTCGGTGTTTCGGGTGGATTCGTAGGACTTGATGGGGGCGGGGTCGGCGGGGTGGAGGAGCAGGTGGGTGGCGGTTGTTGCGGCGGCTTCGGCGGTGCGGAGGGCTCGGGGTACGCCGCTGCCTGAGATGGGGTCGACGGCGAGGGCCGCGTCGCCGACTGCGAGCCACGGGCGGGAGTCGCCGGGCCGCACGAGCCGGTGGCTGGCGGCCGAGTACACCCGGGGACTGGTCGGGAAGCGTGCGGCGGAGGTGCCGTCGGACGCAGTTGGGCGCGTGGCGGCGCCCAGGCTGGTGGCAAAGCCGACGCGGGTGGCGGGGCGGAGGGCGGTGCTGAGGCGGAGGGCGGTTGCGGTGGTGGATTGTAGGTGGATGCGCCAGGGGGCCGAGGTGGCGAGGTTTTGGTGGCGGCAGATGTCGGCGTCGGTCATGAGCATGCCGACCATCACGTTGCCGGGGAGTGGGGCGGTGTACCACCAGCCGTCGGGGACCGACTCGATCAGGAGGTACTGCTCGGTGGTGACGTCCACGTCGCTCCATTGCGCGGTGATCCCGACCAGGTGATCGAACGCGATCCGACGAGCACCGAGCGACCGCCCGATGGTCGCCGAGCGGCCGGTGGCGTCGATCAGCACTCGGGCGGTCAGGCGGCGGCCGTTGGAGCAGGTGAGTTGCCACGTACCGTCGTACCGGCAGTCGATGAGGGACGTGCCGAGGGATACCGACGCGCCGGCCGCGGCTGCTGCGTCGAAGAGCATTCTGTCGAACAACCGGCGATCAACGTGCCAACCGCTGTCGGAACCGCTCTCGAGATGTGAGTGCGCGGCCGGTTCCGTGCTGCTCCAGATGCTCCGGGTGCCCCACGACGGCAAGGGGCCCAAGGCAACGAACCGTTCCCAGACGCCAAGCTCGCGCAGCAACGGTTGGATGCTAGGGGCAAGCGTTTCACCGACACGAGGACGGTCGAAGGAACTGCGCTCCAGCAACGCCACGGTGTGCCCGGCCCGCGCCAGCCGCAAGGCGGTCGCTGCGCCGGCGGGGCCTCCGCCGGCGACAACGACGTCGTACGTCGAGAGCATGGTCAGCAGCCGCAACCGCGCAGGCACTTGCGGAGTGCGTCGATGTCGAACCCGAGCCGCCGCAGCCGCTCGATCAGCTTCTCGTCGATGACCCCGCCCTTGAACAGGCAGGTCAACAACTCGCAGAACGAGTCACTGGTCGGAGGCACCGGCGGGTTGTCGCCGCCACGCCATACGGCGGCGGTGAGCGTACGTTCGCGGGTGAACGGCCGACCTACGCGAGTACGGCCGCGGGCGCGCACGCGGATCCGGTAGACGCCCGGCAGCGACGTACCGAAGCTCGCCGTGAAATCATCGACCCCGTCCAGGACGAGTGTCACGACAGACCCGTCCGGGCGCGTGATGTCGGCCCACACGGAGGGATCGCCGTCGACCGGTACGCCGGACTGGGTGAGCGTCGCGTTGATCGTCACCTCGGCGCCCGGCTCGAAGGATCGCTGGTCGGCCGAGGCTCGCAGCGACACGTTCGAGTAGGAGTGCACCACCAGGCTGTACGGAAGGCCGCGCTGCCCCGGCTGCTCGCCGCGAGCCGGCTCGTTCGCGACCGCGAAGGCCCGCTCGAACTCGAACGGTCGCCGCTCGGGCTGTGCGGATGGAGCAGTTCGCACCGGCTGGTTGCCCCGGCCGCGAAGGATCGACAGGTCGACGCCGTCGGAGTCATCAGGGGTCCTCCCGGTATGTGGCTGCCCGATCGTCAGCAGCGCGTGCCAGGTCCCGGCCTGGTCGAAACGGCCCGGCCGGAGCTGGACGGGCAGGGTGATCCGGTAGTACGCGACGCCGTCACCGGTCACGTACCGCATCGCCGGCTCCGACTGCGCCCGCCACGGTTCGATCAGCAGACCGTTCGGCGTCTGGAGCCGGAAGTCGACGGCATCCGGACGCGGCGTCAGCAGTACGACGTCCACGCCCGAGTCGCCGTCGGACAGCTGGAACGGGATGCGGTGCACCGTGCCGACACTCAGCTCACCGTCCGGGTCGAGTACCACCTCGGCGTTGCTGATCCCCGCCAGTACCTGCAGGAAGTACTTCTGCAGCAGGAACCTGTTGTCGGTCGTGATCGCGCCCGTCACCAGCAGGTACCCGCCGTTGTTGCCGGAGATCGTCTGCAGCGCGGGCACGCTGATGTTCTGCGGCTGCCCGAGCCCGACGGCGTACGTGCGCTCGTTGATCTGCCCGGCGACGTCGGCGATCGCGCGGGGACTGTTCTCGATGCCGTCGGTGAGGACGACCAGCGATTTCACGTCGTACGGCGGTGCCGCGTCGAGCAGCGCGCGGCCCTCGAAGATGCCGTCACCGATGGACGTCGCGCCCTGCGGGTCGAGGCCGGTGCCGTTGATCGTGTCGTGGGTCGCGTTGCGGTTCAGATCGGACAGCCCGCCCGCGCCGAGTTCGAGGACGGACTGCAACGGTTGCGCGTCCTCGTTGAAGCGGACGATCCCGACACCGTCGCCTTCGAGCATCACGTCGACGAAGATGTTCGCGGCCTGCTGCAGCGCCACGTGTTTGCTCTGGCCGTCGCCGCGGTCCTCGCTCATGCTGCCCGAGCGGTCGAGTACCAGCGCGGTGGCGACCGTCGTACGAGCAACCGTGTTGCCGGTGACCGTCACCTGCCAGGTCTGACCGGATGCGGCCTCGCGGACCGTGAGTACCTGCGGCGGGATGGACGACGGAGCCGCGCCGGTCCGGTACACGACCCACAGCCGGGCGGTCGCCACACCGTTCGGCGCAGTCGGACCGACCGTGACCGAGGTAGTGGCGGCGACCAACTGAGGATGCGCCGGGGCACCCCCAGGCGCGTAGTCGAGCGTGACGGCGGATCCAGGTGACAGCACCTCGAAGCTGATCGCCAGCGCGGCCTCGCGCACCATGCCCATCGGCCCCTGCGGTACGTCGATGAAACGCAGCTCGGGGGTGAGCAGCGTGATCGACGACTCGTCGCAGTGCTCGACCTCGACGTGCTCGGCCCCTTGCTCGACGACGAATCCGAGTGTGTGCCACAGCGACACCATGTCGTCCATGCTCGCGACGTCACGATCCCAGCGGGCCTGGCTGCCGGTGTCCTGCGCGATCACGTCGTTCGGTCGCGGGACCGGCCACCAGTTGTCACCGCACGCCTTGAAATCGGCGTGCCACGGCAACGCCATCGCCTGGCTGATCGTGCCGGCGGTGATCGAGGACGCGATCCGGAACGCCTCGGCGTACGACGTCTCGATGATCGGCCGGTCGCCCGCGGACAGCCCGCCGGCCTCGATACCGGGGAAGAACGCGCCGCCGACACAGGCTTCGAGGGCCGCGCGATCCAGGCCGTCCGGGGTCAGGTCGGTCTGCGGTTGCGGCACGCCGGTCCAGTCCGCGGCGTAGTTGCCGGCCTGCCAGCGCTGCATGTGCGCGTACTGGGTCGGCGTCAGCGCGGAGTCGCCGCCGTTGAGCCGAGGCATGTCGCCGGGCGGGCGCAGCCGCGCGAAGATCGCGTCGACGAGCGGCTGCGACGTGACCGGATCCGGCCAGCTGTGCGCGCCGAAGATCCCTTCCACCCAGCGCATGTCGCGGGCGCGTTGCAGGATCGGGTAGACGTCGTTCGTGTACGACGTCGTGGTCGGCGCCGCCGCGAGTCCGAGGTCGATCATGTGTTGCAGGACCCGGTCGTAGAGCGTGGTCACGCTGTCCTGGTGCGGCGCGAACTTCGGCGGCGCGACGATCGCCCACGCGCCCTCGACCGGTGGCGTCGAGGTGTCCGCCCGCAGCGTGATCGTCGCGGTCACCGGTCCGTCCGACACGTCGTCGTACCAGCCGGCGTTTCCCCAGAAGCTGCCGATCACGTTGCCGGCCGGTGACGCGGCGGCCCCGTGCCCGCCGAGGACGAGCAGGTGGTTGTCGTCATCGCTGCGGATCTCGCCGAGCGGCACGGTCACCGACGGCTCGCCGGAGAAGTCGATCGTGCCGGTGTCGAAGAGCTCCCGCTGGTCCGGCCCGGTCAGGGTCCGCGCGCCCGGGTCGATCGTGAGCTGACCGATCGGCTCGCTGTTGCCGCGGTTCGGGTGCGCGGCCTTCGCGTTCACCAGGTGAACAGTCCACGAGATCTCGGCGCTGGCATCGGTGATCTCCTCGACGCTGCCGTCGTCGTGGTGCGCGAAGATCCGGAAGCGGGCGGCCTGCCGTTTGACGCGACACTGTGCGTCCTTGAACCCGCCCGGTGGTTCGGGCCGCTCGCCCAGGTGCTCCGGTCCGACGAAGAACTCGTCCGGACTGTTGCCGACCCGGGCGATGCCGATCGCCGGATGGATCTTGTACGTCGTGGCCATTCGTTTCTCCCCCTAGTTGGTGCGTGAACGCGTGCCGCGGTCGAGCATGGTGCGGAGGCGGCGCAGGACCTGGTCGGTGAACAGGCCGGCCAGGCAGCCGGTCAGCACGAGTACGGCGACCGCGGCGCTGGACGTGCTGTCGTCACCGATGCTGAGCAGGCCGGTGTTGACGGCGATGACCGAGACCGAGCCGAGCATGGCCGACCACAGCGGCCGCATGACGTACCACGCGACCTGATGGTCCGGCGCAGCGCTGCGCGCGAACGCCATACTCTGCTGGATCACACTGCCGACCGCCCCGGCGGCGGCGCCGACGATCAGCAGACTCATGTTCAGCGTGATCGCGAGATGCGCGACCGACTGGCTCGCAACCCGGTGCGGCCCGACGACTTCCTGCGCCGCAACGAGCTGCTCCGCAAGACCGTACGCCGCGACGAGACAGGGCAGGGCGACGACGGCCTCGGTGATGTTGACAGCGACGATCGCCCGCCGCGCAGACCGCCGTACCGCCGTGCTCCGCCTCCGCTGTGGCCCAAGCGTATTGCTCATGGCAGCTCCTCCCCCTACAAGTACGGAGGCCCGAACATGCCGCTGCGATACATGGTTATTGTCAGTGGACGGCGAGAGCAGAGGCGGTGGGTGCGTGTACGCGTGTGTGGCGCATGGGGCGGGGGATTTGCGGGTCGAGGAGCGCCCGGGGGTCGAGCCGGGTGTGGGGCAGGTTGCGGTGCGGGTCGCGTACGGCGGGATCTGCGGGTCGGACCTGCACTACTACCACGACGGCGGGGTGGGGGACTTCCGGATCCGGCAGCCGTTGGTGCTCGGGCACGAGGTGGTCGGGCGGGTCAGCGGCGGCGATCTGCCCGCCGGTACGCCGGTTGGGATCCACCCGGCGACGCCGTGCGGTACCTGCCCGGAATGCCTCCAGGACCGGCGGAACATCTGTGCCTACAGCAACTATCTCGGGAGTGCGGCGCGGGATCCGCACATCCAGGGCGGGTTCGTGCAGGAGCTGATCGTCCCGGCCGACCAGGTGCGGGTGCTACCGGACGGACTCGCGTTGCGGACCGCCGTACTCGCGGAGCCGCTGTCCGTCGCGATCCACGCCGTACGGCAGGCCGGCGACGGCGCCGTGGACGGGAAGCGGGTGCTCGTCACCGGCGCGGGACCGATCGGCTTGCTCGTCGTCGCGGCACTGCGGCAGTCGGGTGCGCGCGAGGTGATTGCGACCGATCTGCAAGAGGCTCCGCTCACGCTGGCGCGAGAAGTTGGGGCGACGCAGACCATTCGGGTCGGTACGGCGGACTGGCCGGACGAGATCGACGTCGCGATCGAGGCGTCGGGTACGGCGGGCGGGTTGCGGACCTGTCTGGAGCGGGTACGTCGGGGCGGCACCGTCGTACAGGTCGGATCGTTGCCAGGGGGCGACACCGCGTTCCCCGGGAGCCTGCTGATGACGCGTGAGCTGACGCTGACCGGTGCGTTCCGGTTCGACCACGAGTTCGACACCGCGATCGCGTGGCTGGCCGGCGGGCTGTTCGTCGATCCGATCGTCACGCACACGTTCCCGCTCGAGGACGCCCGCGCCGCGTTCGACCTGGCGACCGATCGCACCGTGGCGTCGAAGGTGCTGCTGGACCTCAGCGGCGATACACCGCGCTGAGGTTGCCCTCGGGATCGACCGATTCGAGGATCGCGCCGGTGATCTCGGCGAGCTGGGTGATCTGCTCGGGCGTGAGTACGTCGATGACGTGCTGCCGGACCGTCTCGACGTGGCCGGGCGCGGTCGCGCGGATCTTCTTCCAGCCGGCCGCGGTCAGTCGTGCGTTGGTGGCGCGGGCGTCCTCCGGGCACGGGAACCGCTCGACGATGCCGCGGTCCTCGAGGCGCTTCACCACATGTGACAGCCGGGGGAGCGTGGCGTTCGTCCGCTGCGCCAGCGCGGTCATCCGCAGCGTCCGCTTCGGCGCCTCCGACAGCATCGCCATCACGTAGTACTCGTAGTGCGTCAGCTCGGCGTCCCGTCGCAGCTGCGAATCGAGGACACCGGGCAGCAGCTCGAGTACGGCGGCCAGCCGCACCCAGGCCGTCAGCTCCGCGTCGTCCAGCCACCGTGTGCTCACGTCGAACATTCTGCCACACATGGTTGTAGCCACAACTAAATGGCGCTATCGTGATAGTTGAAGGTACAACCAAAAGGAGCGATTATGACGCACGTCAGCATCATCGGCAGCGGCACCATGGGACAGGCGATCGCGGCCGTCGTCGCCAAGGGCGGCAACACCGTCGAGCTGTTCGACTCCACCGACAAGGACAAGCCGGTCACCGGTGAGCTCGTGATCCTCGCGACGCCGTACCCGGCTTTCGACCAGGTGCTCGCCGACCGCGCCGACCAGTTGGCCGGCAAGATCGTCGTCGACATCAGCAACCCGCTGAACTTCGAGACGTTCGACGCGCTGGTGGTCCCCGCGGACGGTTCCGCGGCCGCCGAACTCGCCGTACAGCTTCCGGATTCCACGGTGCTGAAGGCCTTCAACACCAACTTCGCCGCCACTGTCGCGGCCGGGACGGTCGGTGCGGAGCCGACGACCGTGCTGATCGCGGGTGACGACGCGGATGCCAAGGCGCTGCTGGCCGGTGTCGTGTCCGCCGGTGGGCTGAAGGCGGTCGACGCCGGCGCGCTGAAGCGCGCCCGCGAACTCGAGGCCGCCGGGTTCCTTCAGCTCACGCTCGCCGTCGGGGAGAAGGCCTCCTGGACCGGCGGCTTCAACCTCGTTTAGCTCGACTTGGTCTAGCGCAGGAGCGCGAGGCGGACGCCGAGTCCGATGAAGATGCCGCCCGTGGCGGTGTCGATCCGGCGCCGGGCGGTACGGCGGGTGCGCAGCCAGTTCCCGATCCGCCCGGCGAGCAGGCCGACCGTCCCGTCGACCAGGAACTCCAGCACGATCAGGATCGCCCCGAGTACCGCGAACTGCAGCCACACCCGCCCCTGCGACGGCACCACGAACTGCGGCAGGAACGCGATCGTGAACGTGACCATCTTCGGGTTCAGCAGGTTCGTGGTCAGCCCGGTCAGGTACGCCTTCCGCCCGGACATCGCGGCCTCGCCGGCCGGCCCCTCGTCGACAGCGTCGTTGCGGTGCCGGATCATCTGCACGCCGAGATAGACCAGGTACGCCGCGCCGGCGATCCGGACTGTGGTGAACGCGACCGGCACCGCCGCGAACAACGCGGCCAACCCGGCCGCGGCCACCGCGACATGCACCGCCTCACTCGTCGCCACCCCCGCCGTCGCCAGCAGACCGGCCCGCGGCCCGCTGCGCATCCCGCACCCGAGGATGAACAACATGTCCGGACCCGGCGTGATCATCGCGATCGTCGTGGTCACCAGAAACGCAAGCAGAAGGTGCTGATCAACCGGCATGCCCCGATCCTCGCACCACCCTCGCGCGTTGTCCGGTCCTCCTTGCGGCGCACCCCCCGCACCACCGCGGGCCGGCGGCGCGTTGTCCGGTCCACTTTGTGCACCGGATCCGCGCGTTCGGCGCTCGGTGGCGCGGATCTGGTGCACAAAGTGCCCCGCAGGCGATGCCGCTCCGGAGTTGGCCGGCTTTGTGCGCCCACCAACCACTTTTCGGCGTGGTTTTTGGTTGGTGGGTGCTCAAGGATGACCCGCGGAGCGCTCTGGGCGGGCGGGGGCGTTCGGAGGGGATGGTAACGAGCGGTACTATCTTCGGGTGATGGTTTCGGTGGGGCGGTTGTGGGGGGCGGTGTTGTGTGGGTATTTGGCGTTCGGGGCGGCGTTGCAGGTGTTGCCGTCGTACGTGCCGGAGAGGTTCGGGGGTGGGGCGCTGGCGAGTGGGACGGCGGTCGGGATCGCGTTTCTTGCGGCTGCGTGCGGGCGGCCGGTCGCGGGGTGGTTGGCCGATGCGGGGTGGTCGCGTCCGGTGGTCGTTGCCGGGGGAGTGCTGGCGGCTATTGGGGGCCTGGGGCAACTGTTGGCGCCGAACCTGGGCTTGCTACTGGTCGCTCGTTTGGTGATGGGTGCGGGGGAGGCGGCGCTGTTCTCGGCTGCATTGCCATGGGTTCTGGCCGGCACGCGGGTGGCGCAGCGTGGTCGGGTGGCGGGCTGGTTCGGCTTGTCGATGTGGGGCGGCTTGGCTGGCGGGCCGGTGGTCGCGACGGTGCTGGCGGCGATCGCTGGTGACGGTGGCGAGGTGGTCTGGTGGGCGGTTGTCGCGCTCTCCGTCGCGTCGGCCGCCCTGGTCCTGACAACACGGCGCGAGTCGGGATGTGGTGGGCGGTTGGCGCGGGTCCGGGAGTTGGTGCCGCGCGGCGTTCCGTTGCCGGGGGTGGTTGTTGGGTTGGCTGCTTACTGCTATGGGACGGTGGCGGCGTTGCTGGTGTTGCGGTTGCGGGCCGGTGGGATCGGTGTCGACGGCGTTGCGCTGGCGGTGTTTGCAGCGGCGTTTCTGGTGGTGCGGTTTGTGGGGAGTCCGTTGGTTGATCGGTACGGCGGGCGCGTGGTTGCGGCCTCGACCGTCGCCGTGGAGATCGTCGCGTTGGTCGGGATCGCCCAGGCCAACGGGCCTGTGGGCGCAACGATCTCGACCGCGCTGGCGGGGGTCGGGCTGGCGTTGGTCTACCCGGCGTGCGTCTCGATGACGCTGGATCGGGTGCGGGGTTTGCGGCCAGGCGTGTCGATGGGCGTGATGACGTCGTTCTGGGATCTCGGCGTGATGGTGGCGGGTCCGCTCGGCGGGTTCGTCGCCGAGCAGGCCGGGTTCCGCGCGGCGTTCCTGCTCGCAGCCGGCGCGGGGCTCGCCTGTGTCGGCGTACTGCTCAGAATGCCGCGTCGAGCAGGGTCTCCACGATGACCCGCGCCTCCGCGCCCAGCCCGGGATCCTGGTCGACCGCGCTGATCAGCGTCGCACCCTCCAGTACGACGACCAGCTGCCGCGCCGATGCCTTCGGGTCACGCGCCTCGCTCAGCAGTCGCTCGAAAAGTGAACGGTAGAAGGCGAGATGGTCCTGCGCGAGCCGTCGCGGCGCGCCATCGTGTCCGCGGTCCTCGGTGGCCGCGTTCATCATCGCGCAGCCGCGGAACCCGGCTTCGGCGTACCAGCTCGCGACCAGGTCGAAGACCGCGAGAACGCGCTCTCTCGCGTCCCCGCCGGCTTGCTCGACGGCCTCGTGGTGCCACGCGCGGACCCGTTGCGTGCGGTCGGTGAGGACCGCCTCGACCAGACCTTCCTTGGAGCCGAAGTTCTTGTAGATGGTGAGTTTGGACGCGCCGGCCGCCTCGACGACCTCGTTGATCCCGGCCGCATGGATCCCGCGCCGGCCGAACACGTCCGCCGCCGCCTTCAGGATCCGGGCCTTCGTCGCCTCGGGATCCAGCCGTTCCCCCGCCTTGACCGGCATCGGGTCACCACCTCCACGCTCCACCATACCGAGCTGGACCAAGTTAAGAACGATCGGTACTATCAGATCCATGTGGACAGCAGCGGGATACGAGGACGTCGCCGAGGCGTTCCAGCGGAACTTCACCGAGCGCGGCGAGCTGGGCGCGGCGTTCGCGGCGTACCACCGGGGCGAACTGGTGGTCGACCTGTGGGGCGGGACAGCCGATCCGGACACCGGTTGGACGTGGGATCGCGACACCGTGCACCTGATGTTCTCCGGGACCAAGGGCCTCACGAGCGCGTGCATCCTGCTCCTGGCACAGCGCGGCCAACTGCAGCTGGAGGATCCGGTCAGCCGCTACTGGCCCGAGTTCGGTGCCGAGGGCAAGGAACGTACGACGGTCGCGCAGGTGCTGTCCCACCAGGCCCGGCTGGCGTGGGTCGAGGCCGGGTACGCCGATCTCTTCGAGCATGACGTGATGGCCGCGCACCTGGCAGCGCAGGCTCCGGCGTCAGATCCGCGCGCCGGGTTCATGTATCACGCGGTGACCTGGGGCTGGTTGCTGGACGAGCTGGTACGGCGGGTGGACGGGCGCACCGTGAGCCGCTTCTTCGCCGAGGAGTTCGCCGCACCGCTGGGGCTCGAGGTGTGGATCGGCCTGCCGGAGGAGCTGCACTGGCGGGCGGCGACGATGGTCGCTCCGGACGGCGTTCTCGTCGACGGCCCGTGGAGCGAGCTGAACCGGCCGAATCCGCTGTGGATCCCGGGCTCGGAGAAGATCTGGAACAGCGTCGAGTACCGCACCGCCGGGCTGGCCGCAGTCGGCGGTTACGCGACGGCGCGCGGGATGGCGCGTTTCTACGCGTCGATGCTCGGCGAGGTGGACGGTGTTCGCGTGCTCACCCCGGAGAGCGTCGAGCTCGGGCGCCGCGAGATCCGGCGGGGTACCGAACCGAACTGGGGGAGCCCGATGGCGTACGGCGCCGGCTACGAACTGCAGACCGGCGACGGGCGGATGGGCGCCGAGCCCGATGCCTTCGGTCACGCCGGAGCGGGCGGCTCGCGACACGGCGCCTGGCCGGGTCGCGAGACCGCCTACTCCTACTTGATGAACGAGGTGCGCATGGGTCCGGACGACCGATCGCTCACCCTGCTCGAAGCAATCAGCCGAGGTAGTCGCGCCACGGGCCGGTGATGGCCAGCGTGATGCCCGGCGTCTGGATGTTGACGAAGAGCACCTTGCCGTCGGCGGAGAACGTCGGGCCGGTGAACTCGGAGTCGTTCAGCATGTTCCGGGCGATGGCGTACGCCGGGCCGCCCGGCGTCGCGCTCAGCACGTGGCTGCTGGCGTTGCCGTCCTCGGCCAGGACCAGCGAACCCCACGGCGTCACGGTGACGTTGTCCGGGCTGTCGAAGTTGTAGTCGTCGTACTTCGCGCCCGGGCCCAGATCGGCGGCCGCGTTGTCCGGGAAGTACGTGACCAGCTGGATGGTCTCGGCGTCGTAGTTGTAGAACCACACCATGCCGTCGTGCGGGACCGCGTCGGCGGGCAGGTCGGCGGTGCCGGACTCGGCGTACGAGTTCACGACGTACACGCCCTGCTTGGTGCCGTAGACGCCCTCGAACTTCTTGCCGCGGGTGATCTGGCCGTCGGTGAACTGCTTGCGCACCGAGGTCGTGGCGCCGTCGCGGTCGGGCACCGGAACCCACGCGACCCGGAACGGGCGGAGCAGCTGGGCCGACGTCAGGTACGCGACGTCCGGGATCGGCTTGCCGTCGTCACCAAGGATGGCCAGCGCCTCGAGGGTGCCGAAGTCCTTGTTCTGCAGGTCCTGCCAGCTGCGCGGGCCGAGCTTGTAGCCGCGCGGCGCGGACCAGCGGTAGAAGGTGCCGTTCGGGCCGGAGGCGTCCTCGGACAGGTAGACGTGGGTCCGGTCCTCATCGATCGCGAGCGCCTCGTGGGCGTACCGGCCGAGCGCCTTCAGCGGCACCGGGTGCGAGGTCTTGCCGTCGCCCCAGACCTCGAAGACGTACCCGTGGTCCTTCAGCCGGGTGGTGCCGTTGGCCTTGTTCTCGGTCTCCTCGCACGTCATCCAGGTGCCCCAGGGCGTCGGGCCGCCGGCGCAGTTCGTCAGCGTGCCGGAGATGCCGACCCATTCGCCGAGGTTGGTGCCGTCCTTGTCGACGTCGATGACGGTGCAGCCGCCGGCCGCGCCGACGCCGGTGTCGTACACGGTGCCCTCGATCGGCGGTACGCCGAGGGCGTTGGCGGCACCGATCTCGTGGTTCTGGATCAGCTGGTAGCGGCCGGATCCGGCGCTGAACACCGCCGTACCGTCGTGCAAGCTCGGCGTCGGCTGACCGGTCTTCAGCGTGGTCTCACCGGCGTGCGTGACGACCTTGTACTTGAACCCGGCCGGCAGTGCGAGGATGCCCTTCGGGTCGTCCAGCAGCGGCGGGAAGGGCTTGTGCTGGGGGAACGGCGAGCGGTCGCCGTGCGAGGCCGGCGCGGCCTCCGCGAGCGTCGGTACGGCGCCGACGGTGGTGAAACCGACCCCGGCGGCGCCGACTGCGGCACCTCGGAGGACGGAACGACGATCGACAGACATGGGCTTACTCCTTGGACGGGACGTTGCCGCGATCCTTCACGGCGACGGCTGACGGACGGCAAACAGAAGTTGAACAGAAGGTCTGCAACGAACCGGCCGGCGACGGCGTCTACTGTGGGAGGTGATGGTGATGCGCAGTGTGACGACCGTACTGGCGGCAGCCCTGCTTTTGGTTGCGTGTGGCAATGAATCTGTGACTGGAGGACAACCGTCGATGACGACGCCGAGCAGCAGCAGTAGTAGCAGCAGCGCAAGCGGCAGTGTGGTTGACCAAGCGAAGACTGACCTTGCCAAGCGGCTGGGCGTGGAGGCGGCGCAGGTGACCGTGGTCAGCTCCGAGGACGTCACCTGGCCGGACGGCAGCCTCGGCTGCCCGGAGCCGGGGATGTACTACACGCAGGCGCTGGTGCCGGGGAACCGGACGGTTCTCGAGGCCGGCGGGAAGCAGTACAGCTACCACTCCGGCGGTCACCGCGCGCCGTTCCTCTGTGAGCAGCCGCAGCCGCCCAGCCGTTGAAAACTTTCTTGATAACCGGGTGTATCAACTTGCACCGAGGGTGACTCCGCAGAAGTGGGGGGAAGCCTTCGGGCCGTTGCAGGGGGGAGGGCGGCGCGGGGCACGCAGAGGGGGAGCTGGCGCGGTGCGAGAATCCGGACGGTCGGGCCGGAGATCCGCACCGCGCCAGCGCGTGATCAGTGCTGCGCGTTAGCTCTGGCCGAGTGACGCGAGCGCGTCGCCGGCCCGCAGGACCGGCCCGGTGCCGGGCTCGGGCTGGGTGAGCGCGAACGCCAGCAGCGCGTCTGCCGCCTGTTTGGCGCTCTCACCGGTGACCGACATCCGGCCGGCGATCAGACCGGCCACGAGCGGCGTCGCGAACGACGTACCGCTCCAGCGGGCCATACCCGCGAACGAGCGCAGCTGGCCGGTGTTCGGCGGTTCGCTGCACTCGTAGTCGCCGGTCAGGAACGCGTTCACCAGGTGCTCGCCCGGTGCGTACACGTCGACCCAGCCGCCGAAGTTGCTGAACGACGCCCGGTCCCGCCCGTTGTCCGCCAGCGCCCCGACGCCGACGGCCTCCGGGAACGCGGCCGGCCAGAAGTAGTCCCGGGACGACTCGTTGCCCGCGGCGGCGACCAGCGTGAGGCCGTTGACGCGGTTCAGCCGGGTTTGGACGAAGACGTCCAGAGCGAGCGGCGCCAGGTTGAACCGCGTCCTGGTGCCCGCCGACAGGCTGATGATGTCGGGCGCCAGATCGAGGATCTCGTCCAGTGCCTGCGCGAGATCGAACTCCCAGATCGCACCGGCCGTGGTGAAGTAGCTCTTCACCACGATCTCCACGTTGCGCGCGATCGCCCGCATCACCCCGGCGATGAAGGTCCCGTGCCCGGCGTACGGCCGGATGTGCCCGGAACCGTCGAACGCGTTCTCCGGATCACCGGTCACACCGTTCAGCCAGTACGCCGCCGGCGCGTCGGACCAGCCCACATCGAGTACGACGACCTTCACCCCGCGACCGTCAGCGGCGCCCGCGGGCAGGAACGGCGTGGGCAGCACCGGATCCGGCGGAGCGCCTGGTGTGACAACTTCTGGTTCGGTCGCCGGGCACGGGCTGACGCTCGGCGTCACGTAGAACAGGTGCTCCGGTGTGACCACGCCGCGTCCCAGCCGCAGGTCGGCGTACTTGAGGAATCGTTGGGTGAGCGAACGATCCTCCGGAGCTTCGGGCGGCACGCGGTCCGGCAGCAGCAGCCGCGTGACGCCGCCGATCCCGCCCTCGTCCGGGCGTCCGCCCTGGAAGAGCTCGACGACACGCGGAACGTCCTCGTCGCGGACCAGGACCACGCCGGTCCGGTACAGGTAGTCGGCCCCCTCCGGCCGCTTCTCCCAGTCCTCCGGGAACACCTCGACCTGACGCTCGAAGGCCGCCAGAATCAGCTCGATCTGAGCAATGTACTTTCGTTCGGTCGTTTGATTTTCCATCTTCCTGCATCCCCCCTGGACAGTCGAAATGCCCGATATCATTCCAGAATGCCGATGGCAGGGGGGAGTGCCGGGGCGGTAGAAGATTTACTGCCCCTCGCGTTGTCGCGCCCGCACGACGCGATCGCGTCGGCGCGCACGGTGCTGGCCGGTGCGCCGCCCGCGGTCGAGGCGTCGATCGCGCATCAGGCCTGGGGCATCGGCCTGCGGCAGCTCGGCGACGTGACGACAGCGGTCCGCCAGTTGCGCACCGCGCTGCGGCTGGCGGAACAGTCCGGGCGATCGGAGCGGCAGGCGGATGTCCTTGCCACGCTGGGCGCAACGCTCGGCCGGGCGGGGCGTAGCCGGGAGGGTCTCGCGCGGCTCGATCGTGCCGTCGACCTCAGCCGCGGCGCGCTGACCGGGCGGGTGCTGTTACGGCGGGCCGACGTACTGCTGGTGCTCGGGCGGCATCGCGAGGCGCTCGACGATCTGCGCTCGGCGATCACGCGGTTGCGGCGGTCGGGCGATCAGGTCTGGGAGGCGCGGTCGCGGAACTATCGCGGATTCATCCAGCTCGCTTTGGGCTCTACGTTGCGGGCGGATGCTGATTTTGCGGTCGCGGAGAAGTTGTACGCCGCGACCGGGCAGGAGTTCGAGTACGCCGAGGCGCGGCAGAATCGGGGCTTGGTCGCGTACTCGCGGGGCGATCTGCCGGCCGCGCTGCGGTACCTGGACGAAGCGGGCCGACGGTTCGCGGCGGTGGGTGTGGTGTGGCCGGATCTCGCGATCGACCGGTGCGGTGTGCTGCTCGCGGCCGGGCTCAGTGCGGAGGCGCTGGCCGAGATGGATCAGGCGATCACGGCCGAGGGCGGTACGGCGACCAAACGCGGGGAGCTGTGGTTCGCGGCGGCGACTGCTGCGTTGGCGGCCGGGGATCCGGCGGCGGCGCGGGAGCGGGCGGATCGGGCGCGGCGGTTGTTCTCGGCACAGCGTCGGGAGTGGTGGTCGGTGCGTTCGTCGATGGTGCTGCTGGAGGCGCGGTATCAGTCGGGAGAACGCGGAGAGCGGCTGCTTCGGCGCGTGAGTGCGGTGGCTGGTCGGCTGGATGCGTTGGGTGCGTCCGAGGCGTCGGCTGCGCATCTGCTCGCGGGGCGGTTGGCGTTGTCCGAGGGGCGGGCTCGGGCCGCGGATCGTCAACTGGAGTTGGCCGGACGGCACAGCAAGGACGCGCCGCCGATCGCGCGGAGTGCGGCGTGGTTGGGGAAGGCGTTGCGGGCCGAGGCACGTGGTGATGTGCGGGGGATGTTGTCCGCGTGCGGGCGCGGGCTGGATGCGCTGGACGAGCATCGGCTCGCGATGGGCGCGACCGAACTGCGGGCGTTGGCGACCGGTCACGGGGCTGAGTTGGCGGAGCTGGCGTTGCGGGATGCGCTGCGGCGCGACGATCCGCGGCGGTTGCTGAGCTGGGGCGAGCGGTGGCGGGCGACGGCGCTAGGGGTGCCGCCGGTGCGGCCGCCCGACGACGAGCAGCTCGTCGGCGAGCTCGCGGCGTTGCGGGACGTCGTACGGCGGCTGGACGCGTCGCCCGATCCGTCCCTGGAGAAGGAGCGCCGCCGCCTGGAAAAGGCAGTCCGCGACCGAGCCCTCTGGACCCAAGGCAGTGAGCACCAGGGCGTGAGTCGGTTCGACGTCGACGAGTTGGTGGGGGCGTTGGGCGCGACTGTGCTTGTTGAGTTGGTTGAGGTTGGCGGGGTGTTGCATGCGGTCGTGGTGCGGGACGGGCGGATCACGAGGCATGAGGTCGGGCCGTTGGCTGCGGCGGCGTTGGAGGTCGAGCGGTCGCGGTTCCGTCTCCGCCGCCTCGCCCACAGCCGTGCGCACGGACGGGCGCACGGACGGGCGCAGGGTGGACCCTCGCTCGAGGTGCTGGGTGTGCGGTTGGGGGACGCGATTCTGGGGTCGGCGCAGGAGTTGTTGGGGGATCGGCCTGTGGTGATGGTGCCGCCGGGGAGGTTGCATGCGTTGCCTTGGGGGCTGGTGCCGGTGCTGGCCGATCGGGCCGTGAACGTGGTGCCGTCGGCGGCGACCTGGTTGCGGGCGCGGCAGGTGCGGCCGCCGTCGGATCGTCGGGTCGTGCTGGTGCTCGGGCCGGGTCTGTCGGCCGGCCGCGCCGAGGTCATGCAACTGGCGAAGCAGTACCCGGACGCCACCGTGCTCGCGGACGGCGATGCGACCGCGGAGAAGGTACTGCGGGAGCTCGACGGTGCCTGGATCGCGCACATCGCGGCGCACGGCACGTTCCGCTCGGACAGTCCGTTGTTCTCGTCGTTGCGGCTCGACGACGGGCCACTGACCGTGTACGACTTCGAGCGGCTGCGCAGAGCGCCGTACCGGATGGTGTTGTCGAGTTGCGACTCCGGGCTGGCGAAACCGGTCGGCGCGGACGAACTGCTCGGGTTGAGCAGCAGCCTGATCCCGTTGGGCGCGGCGGGCATCCTGGCGAGCGTCGTACCGGTGAACGATCCGGCAACCGCTCCCTTGATGCTCGCGCTGCACGAGAACCTGCAGGCGGGCCGATCGCTGGCGGCGGCGTTCGCGGCGGCTCGGGTGGAGACGCGCGGTGATCCGGTGGCCGATGCCGCCGGTCGTTCGTTCGTTGCGCTGGGAGCGTGATGTATCAGCAGGCGTCCGGATCGCTCTGTACCAGTAAGAGGTATAGCTGAGCGGTCCGGTGAGAAGGGGGGACGGCATGCGGGACGATCCGACAGTCGTCGACCTGGTCACCAGGGCCAGGGACGGCGAGAAGTCTGCCTGGGACGAGCTGGTGGAGCGGTACGCGCCGCTCGTTTATTCGGTGTGCCGGCGATGCCGCCTGGCGCCGGCGGATATCGACGACGTCGGACAGAGCGTGTGGTTGCGGCTCGTCGAGCACCTGCCGGGTCTGCGCGAACCGGCCGCGTTGCCGGGCTGGATCGCGACCACGACCCAGCGCGAGTGCTACCGGCTGATCCGCGCGACCAGCCGGGTCGAACCGGTGGACTTCGAGCAGGCGCCCGACGTACCCGAGCAGGCGATCGCCGAGGAAGAAGTACTGCGGCACGAACGCAAGACGATCCTGCGGAGCGCGTTCGCGGAACTCTCGCGGCGCTGCCAGGTCCTGCTCGCGTTGCTGATGCAGGACCCGCCGGCGCCGTACGACGAGATCAGCCGGCGCCTCGAGGTGCCGATCGGCAGTATCGGCCCGAACCGGGCCCGCTGCCTGACCCGGCTACGACAGACTCCCTCGCTGGCACGGCTGGCGGCGGATGGACCCGATGACAGGACGAGGGGGTGAGAACCGTGATGGATCCGGAATGGCACGATGACGAGAAGCTCATCGAGGCTCTGCGGGACGCGTTGGCGTCCGCGGACGAAGTACCGTCCGCCTTCGTCGAAGCCGGCAAGGCGGCGTTCGCATGGCGGACCATCGACGCCGAACTGGCGGCGCTCACCTACGACTCCGCACAGGATCCGCTGGACGCGCTCGCGATCCGCTCGGAGAGCGCGATCCTGCGGTCGCTCACGTTCGCCTCGGACGGCTGGACGGTCGAGCTCGAGCTGACGCCGGACGCGATCCTGGGCCAGCTCGACCCGCCCGACGTCGGCACGGTCACGGCCCGCGGCGACGGCGGCAAGCTGGTCACCACGGACATCGACGAACTGGGCTTCTTCGTCCTCGGTCCGCCGCCGACCATTCCCTACCGGCTGATCTGCACGACGCGATCCGGTACGACGATCCTGACCGGCTGGATCACGCCCTAGGTCCTGGAGCCGCTGCCTCAGGCGGCGAACACCTGGGAGTCGTCCGCGAACGCCTTGAACTCCAGGGCGTTCCCGGCCGGGTCGAGGAAGAACATCGTCCACTGCTCACCGGTCTGGCCCTGGAACCGCACGTACGGCTCGATGACGAACTCGGTGCCGGCTGCCTTCAACCGCGCCGCGAAGGTCTGGAACGCGTCGACGGTCAGGATCAGCCCGAAATGCGGCACCGGTACGTCGTGGCCGTCGACCGGGTTGTGGATCCGCTGCGCGCGCTCGGGCGCGACGTGTGTGACGAACTGGTGGCCGCGCAGGTTCCAGTCGATCCAGGTGTCGGAGCTGCGGCCCTGCTCGAGGCCGAGCACCTCGCCGTAGAAGCGCCGCGCCGCGTCCAGGTCGTCGACCGGCATCGCGAGATGGAACCGAGGGATGGGCGAGTCGAGAACAGTCATACTGCCTATCCAACACCGGGAACGGGCCGCGGGGACTGAGAACAGGCCATTGCTTGTTCTCGGTCCCTGGCGGGTGGTCCCCGTGATCAGCGGAGGCGGGTGATCAGCGGAGGCGGGTGATCAGCGGAGGCGGGTGATCAGGCCGTAGGTCTGCGCGTCTTCGGCGGTGAGGACTCGGCCGGTTTCGAGGTCTGTGGCTACCTCGTCGGCGGGGCGGTTGGTTGCTTGGGCGATGAGGTCGCGGAGACGGGCGGACTGGTGGTTGTGCTCTTCGGAGAGCGTGGCCAGTTCGTCGGCGGTGCCCTCGGCGGTGAAGCGGGGTGCGAAGAGGACGAACGTCGTGTGGCGGTGGGCCTCGCGTTGTTCGGCGGCGGCGAGTACGGCGATTGCGGGGCCGCGGAGCGTGCCGCGGGCGATGGCGTGGACGGGGGCGGTGATCAGGTCGATCGCGGCGGCGACCGAGAGCGCCGCGTCGAGGTCGGACTCTGCCGACGACAGGTGGAGGGTGACCGGGTCGTTGCCTTGGGCATTCAGTAGGAGGAGCTGCGAGGCGATGTGGTTCGCCAGCGCGTCGTCGAGCCGGCCGCCGATCAGGATCACCCGCTCCGCCAGCAGCCGGTCGGCCAGCTCCCGTTCGAGCGTGATCGACGTCGGCTCGTACCACGACGGCAGAATCGGCTGCGGCGCCGGCCGCTCGGGCGCCCCCGGCTGCGGGATCCCAGGAATCTCCGGCCACGGCCGCCCCGGAATCCCCGGCTGACCCGAAACGGTTGCGTCCGACTGTTGTTCGACGTACATGTGTGTCCTCCTTCGACAGCTCCACCCTGGGGGAGGAAGCAGCTGGGGAGAAGAGTCTTCCGCTGTCAGCAGACGGGAAGCCCGGCGATCGCCGCGATGAGCTTGTCCCAGAAGGCGTCCTGGTCGAGGCCGACCGCGATCCGCGCGTTCGCGGGCCGGCCCGTGTACCCGTCCAGGTCCACGACCGTCGCACCCGCGGTCCACTCGCCGGCCGTTTCGATCACCAGATTGGCCTCGACGCACCGGACGATCGCAGGATCGATCACCCGCGCCACCGCGACCGGATCGTGCAGCGGCGGCGCCTCGAACCCGAACAGTTCCCGGTACGTCGACGCGAAGAACGTCATCCACTCGCTGCAGATCCGCGCCAGCGGCGTACCGATCCGCTCGAGCCGCGCGAGTACGTCGTCTGTCACGAGAGCCTGATGCGTCACGTTCAACCCGCACATCGTGAACGGCACGCCCGATCGGACCACCACGTCCGCCGCTTCCGGATCGACGTACGCGTTGGCCTCGGCGAGCGGTGCGATGTTGCCGCGCTCGGTGGATCCACCCATCCAGACGATCTCGGTGATGTTCGCCGCCAGACCGGGTTCGTCGACGAGCAGCCGCGCGACGTTCGTCAACGCCCCGGTCGCGACAATCGTGGCCGGTTTCGAGCGCAGTACGTCGACCAGCAGCTCGTGTGCCGAGTACGGCGACTCCGGGACCGACGGCTCGTCCGTGAACTGCGGGCCGTCGAGCCCGGTGCGCCCGTGGACGTCGTCGGCGATGCGCAACCGGCGTACCAACGGCCGGTCGGCGCCCCGCGCGACGGGGATGTCGGGCGCGCCCGCGAGGGAGAGGACGCGGCGGGCGTTCACGGTGCACTTGTCGACGGTCTGGTTGCCGGCCACGGTCGTCACGGCGAGCAGTTCGACGGCCGGATCGGCGACTGCGAGCAGGATCGCCAGCGCGTCGTCGTGGCCGGGATCGCAGTCGAGGATGAGGGGCGTGGCCATGCGCCAGCGTACGACGGCGGTCCAGCAGGGAGTTGCTGCTGGGTCGGTGGCGGTTCAGGTCCTATGTTGGCTTCATGAGCGAGAAGGAGCCGCCGGCGAAGGACGAGTCCAGCGCCGACCGGGGACAGGGTGCCGACCAGGGCGAGCGGAAGAATGACGCGTCGCAGCGGCCGCACAAGCCGTGGCGGACCGAGGGGCTGCCGGCCGGCCACGGTGACGACGACAAGCCGCGCCGGCCGCGGTGGTGGAAGTGGGCCGCGTGGATCGTCGGCGGGTACCTGGTGCTCTTCCTGCTCACCACGATGCAGGACCAGCTGGCCGGCGGTGAGCAGACCATCGCCTACACCGACTTCACCGCGCAGGTGCAGAAGCAGAACGTCGCCGAGATCTTCTCCCGCGGCGACACCATCGAGGGCCGGCTGAAGCAGGCTGCGGAGGTGCCGGGCAAGAGCGGGTCGACGTACACGAAGTTCACGACCGAGCGGCCGACGTTCGCCAGCGACAACCTGTACGGCGACCTGCAGAAGGGCGGCGCCACGGTCCGGGCGACGCCGGTGGTGGCACAGCGCGGCGTGCTGGTGAACCTGCTGATCTCGCTCGGCCCGTTCATCCTGATCGCAGCGTTCTACTACTGGCTGTTCCGGCGGAGCCGGGCGGCGGGCGGTGGTCTGGGTGGTGGTCTGGGCGGTCTGCTCGGCGGAGGCGGCCAGCAGAAGAAGCCGGTCGACCCGACCACGGTGCGAGTGACGTTCGCGGACGTCGCCGGGATCGACGAGGTCGAGTCCGAGATCGAGGAAGTCGTCGACTACCTGAAAGAACCGGAGAAGTACCGGCGGCTCGGGGCGCGGGCGCCGAAGGGCGTGCTGCTGGCCGGCGCACCCGGTACCGGCAAGACGCTGCTCGCGCGGGCGACCGCGGGTGAGGCCGGGGTGCCGTTCTTCTCCGCGAGCGCCTCGGAGTTCATCGAGATGATCGTGGGCGTCGGCGCGAGCCGGGTGCGGGAGCTGTTCGGCGAGGCGCGGAAGGTGGCGCCGGCGATCATCTTCATCGACGAGATCGACACCATCGGGCGCGCCCGCGGCGGCGCCCGCTCGGTCGGCGGGCACGACGAGGGCGAGCAGACGCTGAACCAGATCCTCACCGAGATGGACGGGTTCTCCGGTACCGAGGGCGTCGTGGTGCTCGCCGCCACGAACCGTGCCGACGTACTCGACCCGGCACTGCTCCGTCCCGGTCGGTTCGACCGGACGATCACGGTGCACGCGCCGGACCAGCCGGGCCGCGAGGCGATCCTCAAGGTGCACGCACGCGGGAAGCCGCTCGCACCGGACGCGGACCTGGCCGCTCTGTCCCGGTCCACGCCCGGTATGACGGGCGCCGACCTCGCCAACCTGCTGAACGAGGCGGCGCTCGCGGCCGCTCGGCAGGGGGAGTCGCAGATCACCAACCGCGACCTGACCGACGCGCTGGAGAAGGTCCAGCTCGGGACCGCGCGGAACGTGGTGATGCCGCAGGAGGAGCGTCGGCGTACGGCGTACCACGAAGGCGGGCACGCGTTGCTCGGGATGATCCAGAAGGGCGCCGACCCGGTCCGGAAGGTCTCGATCATCCCGCGCGGGCGGGCGCTCGGTGTGACGTTGTCGACGCCGGAGACCGACCGGTACGGGTACGACGTGGACTACCTGCGCGGCCGGATCATCGGTGCGCTCGGCGGAATGGCGGCCGAGCAGGAGGTCCTCGGCGTCGTCACCACCGGCGCCGAGAGCGACCTGGAGACCGCGACGCGGATCGCCCGCTCGATGGTCGGCCGGTGGGGTATGTCGGACGCGATCGGCCCGGTGTCGATCCTCCCGTCCGAGGGCGACGCCCGTATGGCGGGAGTCTCGGACGAGCTGCTCAACACCGTCGACGAGGAGGTACGCCGTCTCATCGAGCAGTGCTACGCGGAGGCCCGCCGCCTGCTCCGCGAGAACCGCCCGAAGCTCGACTCGATCGCCGACCAACTCCTCGAACACGAAACCCTCGACGAAGCCGACGCCTACGCAGCGGCAGGCATCACCCGCGACAAGGTCCGGTAGCGGGAGGTCAGGTCGGGTCGATCGCGTCCAGGGCGGCGCGTAGGCCGGCCCGGGATGCGATACCGAGCTTGGGGTACAGCCGGTGCAGGTGCGAGGCGATCGTGCGATGGGACAGGACCAGCCGCTCCGCGATCTGCTTGTTGGTGAGCCCGGTCGTTGCCAGCTCCGCGATCTGTCGTTCCTGCGCTGTCAGTTCGGACCTGATGTTCGGCAGGTCGTACGCGACCCCGGCCGCGCGCAGCTCCTCGCGAGCTCGGCGGGCGAACGCCTCGGCACCGATCCGGTCGAAGGTCTCCAGCGCGCCACGGAGCTGAACCCGGGCGTCAGCTGTGTCATGGGTGCGGCGCAACCACCGGCCGTACTCGAGCTGAACGCGCGCGTGGTCGAACGGCCACCGGTCGGCGGATGGCACCGCCAGGGCTGCCTCGAAGAGGACCCCGGCCTGTTCGTCCTCGACGGTCAACGCCGCCGCACCGGTGATCATCAGCTCGATCCGCGGACTGATTCGATGCAGGCCTGCACGCTGTGCGGCGACGACGTGGGTGCGGGCCTGGCCGGGATGACCGGAACGGACGGCCGCCTCGGCGAGGTCGAGCACCGCCCAGCGGCCGGGAACACCGGCGCTCGGGGCAACCTTTGCGATCTGGGCGAGGGCCTCCTCGAAGTCGCCCTGTCCGATGGCTGCCAGGGCGCCGGCCGACCGCGCGTACGCCTCGGTCACCCCGATCCCGCGCGGAGCTGCCCAGTTCGTAGTCTCGGCGCAGCGGGCTCGGGTGCGCTCAGCGTCGCCGCGTAGCGCCGTACCCACGGCCAGCAGTGCCGCGAGCTGGCCGTGCCAGAACTGGTAGCCGTACTCCGAGGCAAGGCCGAGTCCTTTGTGGGCCAGGCGCTCGGCGTCGTCCCACTGGCCGTGGGCGTACAAGTCTTGGGACAGCAGCAGCAAAGCAGGAATGACCATGGCGGTCGCTCCGCCGTCGCGTTCCCGCTCGATGAGGTGCTGGAGGGGACAGCGGTAGTCGGACAAGACATCCATCGCATGCGCCGCGAAGGCCAGCGGGATGAGTCGCCACGGCGTGAGGTCGCCGGGCGGCGCGGTGAGGGCCTGCGCGAGTCCCGCTCGTACGGCGTCCGCCTTGCTGCACGGATCGACGTACGCGTCGTGGCACAGCCGGAAGGGGAGGACTGCGTCCGGCTCGAATCGGCTGATGACCTTGTTCAGTACCTCCCATGGCTCGGGACGGCCGGAGTAGAGGCAGATCAGGAGCAGCGTGTGCAGGATCGCGTCGACTTCCCACTGGTGTTCGTCGGGCAGTACGTCGAGCGCCTGGAGCACCAAGCGGTACGCGGTGTCGAGGTCGCCGTCCTGGTACAGGATCCGCTGGGCGATGGCGGCGAGGTCGACCGCTGCCGGCACGTCCGATGCCCGGCTCGCGTCGGCGAGCAGGAGCGGTACGTCGTCGAGGCGGCCGGTGAGGCCGGCGAGACAGGCCGCCATACTCAACCGCCGGGCCCGGTCGGCCGGCCGTGGACTCAGCTCACCTGCCCGAACCAGAGCCGTCACCGCCCCAGCCGCCGGCCCGCCCGCCGCGGCGGTTTCCAGGGACTGAGCTATGGACTCGTCCGGTCCGTCGGCGGCACTGGCGAGGTGCCACGCGCGACGCAGGGGTGAGTCGGCCATGACTGCGGCGAGGGTGTCGTGGATGTTGCGGCGCTCCCGCGGTGGTGTCTGGTCCACGATCGCGGAGCGGATCAGCGGATGCCGAAACCGGGCGCGGTGGCTGTCGGCCCCGGCGTACACGAGCCCGGCGTGCACCGCCGCGGTGAGATCGTCGGCTGCTGGGCCGCGGATCGGTACGTCGGGCTCCAGGGCCAGCTGCACAAGGACCTCACGTGTTGCCGAGGGCAACGTTCGGTACCGGTCCGCGAACCTGCGGCGCAACCGGGCGGACAACGGCAGGAACTCGGGCAGGAGGGACCGTCCGGAACGCTGGTCCTCGTCGAGCATCGACGGCAGCTCTCGCAGCGCCAGCGGATTGCCCGCGGCATCGGCCAGGATTCGTCGGCGTACCGCGGGAGCCAGGTCCGGCCAGTGGAGCTTCAGGAGCGCATCCGCGGCCGACGTACTCAGAGGCTCGACGACGCGTTCCGGCAGCCCGGTGAGACCTGGCGCGTCGGTCCGGGCCGCCATCAGGATCGCGATCGGCTCGTGGCCGAGCCGGCGCAGCGCGAACCCGATCGTCGACGCGCTGGCCGCGTCCATCCAGCCGATGTCGTCGACGATCATCAGGATCGGCTGTTCGAGGGCGACTTCGCTGAGCAGGGCGAGCACGGCCGCCACCAGTTGCGGATCGGGGGACAGGCCTGGCGCCAGATCGAGGACCTGGCAGAGCGCGCTGCGGTCGATCCGATCACGGAGCGGGTAGAGGAGCTGATGCAGGGTCGAGAAGCTGACACCGGCCTCGGATTCGGCACCGAACGCGCGCAGGACCCGCATCCCGCGAGCCGTCGCCCGTGCCGCCGCGGCGTCGAGCAACGCTGTCTTGCCGACGCCCAGATCCCCGCGAAGCAACAAGGCGGGGTACCCGTCGAGGAGCGAGTCGAGGCACTCCAGCTCGACGGTCCGCCCCACGAGGTCTGACTTCACGTCGTGCACCCTTTCGATCGTCGCCCGCTTCCAGGATCCGATTGGTCCGAGCACCTGTCGATGTGGGTGTCCACAGGGTTCGGCGACCTTGGCAGTGGCCGCCCACACCGCTCTACGATCGGCAGATGCATCCGGAAGAGGACGCCGATCTCGACCGCCAGCTCGCGCGCCTCGCGACCGCCCTGCTGGGCCGGCTCGACGCGCTGGCTCCATCGATGGCGGAGTGGATCCAGAAGGAAGTCACGTCGTACGTCGACGACGGGCAGGTGTCGTACGCCGATCTCCGCGAGGACTGCGCCGCGCAGCTTCGGTCGGTCCTGCCGGCGCTCGGCGGAGCCCAACGAGCGGACGTCGGCTACGCGCGGGCGAGCGGTCGCCGGCGCGCGACGCTGGGCGTGCCGCTGGCGAAGGTGATGGATGCCTATCGGGTCGGTGGCGGGTTCATCTGGGAGACGCTGGTCGCCGAGGCGGAGCGCAGCGGCTCGCTCGGCAGCGATGCCCTGGTCCGGGCCGCGTCCCGGATCTGGCGGATCGTCGACGACTTCACCGACGCGATGGCCGGCGCGTACCGAGACACGGTCGCCGAGCGGATCGTCGCCCAGGAGCATGAACGCTCCGCCCTGGTGGCCGCCTTGCTCGAGGGACGGATCACTGAGCACGAGACCCTGTGGGAAGCCGCCGAGATCCTGCGGATCTCCCGGCGGGGACCGTTCGTCGTGGTCGCCGCGGAGGTGCCGGAAGTCGGACGGCAGGCCCTTCCCGAGATGGAGTCACGGCTGCGGTCGGTCGGCCTGGCGTCGGCGTGGCGACTGCTGGCGGACCTGCAGGTCGGGATCGTCGTGCTGCCCGCGGGCGGACGGCTCGATCAGCTCGTCGCCGCTCTGACCAAGCACGCCCGGCGTCGGGTCGGCGTCAGCCCGCAGTACTCGACCCTCGACGGCACGCGGGAGGCGCTACGGTTCGCGAAGTTCGCCCTGCTCGGTACGGCGGAAGGCGCCAACGTCACGCTCTTCGACAGCGCTCCCCTCGCGGTGACCGCGGCCAGTACGCCCGAGGTGATGGCCCGGGTCGTCACCTCAACCCTCGGCGCGCTCGACTCTGCCACCGACCGCGAGGTCTTGCTGGACACGCTGGCTGCGTGGCGTGATGCCGGGGGATCGACCGAGGGGGCGGCCAAGCAACTCTTCGTGCACGCCAACACGGTCCGTCAACGGCTACGCCGGATCGCGGAGCTCACCGGCTGCACGCTGACTGCTCCCCGGGACGTCGCCCGGCTCTGCCTGGCCCTCGAGGCCGTTCGGCAGCAAGGCCCGGACGAGCTGCGTCCGTGAGCGGACCTCGAGCTTTCGGAAGACCTTCTGCAGGTGGTACTCGACGGTGTGCCGGCTGATGAACAGCTGCGATGCCACCTGCCGGTTGGAGCTGCCGTCGGCGACCAGCCGGGCGACCTGCGCTTCCTGTGGCGTCAGTTCGCTCGGCCGGTCGGGTCGGGTCGCGCCGGTGGCCTGCAGTTCGATCCAGGCGCGCTGCGCGAACGCCTCGGCGGCGTGTTGGACGAAGAGTTCGTGTGCGGCGGACAGATGTTCACGGGCGTCGCGGCGACGACGCCGGCGTCGCAGCCATTCGCCGTACAAGAGATGTGCTCGTGCTCGCTGCAGAGGCGGGTCCGGCTGCCTGATCGCGTCGCGGTAGAGGGCGTCGGCCTGGGCGCTGTCGGCGAGCAGGGCGCGCGATCTGAGGAGTCCGCCGGTTGGGCTGCGGGCGGTCAGGCGCTCCAGTGCCGACTCGGCGAGATCGCGCCGGCCACAGCGAACGGCGGCCTCCACGAGGTCGGGCAGGATCTGGGTGCCGAAGTCCGGAGGATCGTCCTGGAAGACCTGCAGCGCCTGGCTCGCTGCGGACTCGTAGTGGCTCAGTCCGAGTTCGAGGACAGTCAGCGCAGACCGTGCCATGGCGATGCCGCGCGGATCCGTTGCCGCGAGCAACAGCTCGTCGGCGGCGGCACGGGTGTCGTCTTCACGGCCGCTCCAGGCCAGGGTGAGCAGATCGTCGGCAGGCCGGACGATCTGGAGAATGCTGCGATGTCCGGAGAAGTGGATCTCGGGCAGGCCGGCCAGCGGGTGACACCAATCAGTCGGATCGCGTACGGCGATCACCAAGGCGACTCGGGTTGCGCCGAGTCGGCGGGCGACGAAGGCGAGCACGGAGACCGTCGCGGCGTCGAGCCAGTGCGCGTCGTCGACAACGAGCACCAGAGGCGTGGCGGTTTCGGCAAGCAACGTGAGAACTGCAAGGCCGACCAGGAACGGATCCGGGTCCGTCGTGTCCACGATTCCGAAGGCTGCTCGTAACGCGTTGCGCTGAGGGTCGGGGAGGCGGCCGGGATCTGCGCCGAGGGACAGCAACAACCGATGGAGAGCGGCGAACCGGTACGACGACTCGTCCTCGACACCGTTCAACTGCAGCACGTGCATGCCGCTCGCCGCGGACACGGCGTACTCGAGCAGCTCGGTCGCGCCGCCCGCACCCCGCAGCACCAGCGCGCCGCCCGCGCCGTCGCGAGCACCCGCCAGCAGCTGGTCAAGAGCGCGAGGGGCCATCCCCGGGACGGTACTCGCGCGAACTCCACGACGGCTTGGGTCATCTGACTGCATCCGATACGCAGTCAGATGACCCAAGCGGCGGCAGGTGGTACGCCGGTACCGTCAGACCGAGCGGTGAGCTCCGGACGTCCAGGCCGGGCCCCGCACCGACGTACCAGGAGGTCCTGTGCAGTCCGAGACCACGAACACCCGTCCGCAACAACATCCTGTCGTTCTGGCGACCCAGGCGCAGCGCGCCGCCAACCTGCAGTTGCGGATCGCCGACGCGATCACGGCGTTCGCCGGCTCGATGCGTTTCGTCTACGCGCATGTCGTGGCGTTCGCGGTGTGGATGCTGTTCGTCGAGCACAGCCCGTGGCCGACCCTCACGCTCATCGTCTCGCTGGAGGCGATCTTCCTGTCGACGTTCGTGATGATCGGCCAGAACCGGCAGGCCGCGTTCCAGCAGGCGAAGGCCGACCACGACTTCAACGAGTCGGAGCTGGAGCTCAAGACCAACACCCAGCTGACCCGCGAGATCCACGCCCTCACCACCGAGCTGCACCGCCGGGTGGTCGACCAGAACCAGGCGTGAGGCCGGGGCTGCTCCGCCTACTTCGCTGCGTCCGCCGCCACGTCCGCGTCGGCGCGGGCGAGGACGGCGTCGAGTACGGCGTACTCCGCGTTCTCGATCGCTGAGTACGCGAAGTCGATCGCGAACTCCGCGTAGTCGTCGGCCTCGTCGGCGTCCCGCTCGGCGACCTTCGCGTCGTGCTGTGCCTTCCGCGCATCGACCTTCTCGCGGACCGCGGAGAGGTGCTGGTTCCACGACAGCTGAATGTCGTCGCCCCAGGACTGCGCCTTGCCGGCGGCGGTCGTGGCGTCGCTGCGGAGCTTGTCCGCCGCCGTCTGGGTGTTCTGCCGGGCCTGTTCGACATCCTCCTCGAGGCGGTCCCGGGCCTGTGTCTTGGCCGCGGCGACCCGGTCTTCGGCCTCCTTGGCCCGTTGTGACAAGCGCATCAGATCGTCGGACAACGCCATGAGTTCCTCCTGGAGAGCTGGCTGGAATCGAGTTCGCCGCCACCGTAGGCAGGCCCGGCCGGACGCGCATCAGGGTGTTCGGTAGTGCTGCCGGCAACGTGCTGGGACTGGGGATTCCAGTGATTCGCGGAGCGGGATTCAGCTCTACGTTGGTGCCCGATCTGACGTCTCTTCCAAGGAGTGCCTCCATGTCCCTGTCGACGTCGTTGCTCCTGCGCGGCCTGCTCGCGATCGTGGTCGGAATCGTCTCGGTGGCGTGGCCGGACATCACGGTCGGCGCGTTCGTCGTCCTGTTCGCGGTCTACGCGTTCGTCGCGGCGGTCACGGACGCCATGCAGGCGTTCAGCAGTGACAGCGCCGGACCGGTCTTCGGCTACCTGCTCCTGGCACTTCTCTCGGTCGCGGCCGGAGTTGTCGCGCTCGCCTGGCCCGGCCTGACCGCAGTGGTGCTGACCGTCTGGGTCGCCTCCTGGGCCCTCGTCACCGGCATCGTCGAGGTAGGCCTCACCTTCCGCCAAGGCCAGTCCACCGGCGCCCGCGCGATGTGGGTACTGAGCGGACTGCTCTCGATCGCACTAGGCGTCGTACTGTTCATCCGCCCCGACATCGGCGCGGTCTCCCTCGCCACCGTCTTCGGCCTCTTCAGCATCGTGTACGGCGTCTCGACCGTCGTCCTCTCACTCCAGGCGAAGGAACTCTCCTCCGCCACCCACAAACTCCTCGACAGCCCGACTGCCTGAGTCTTACGGGCTAGTGACGGTCTGTCCTAGATCGTTGTAACCGGTGCTCGGCTGCCAGGTCCCGTTGTTGGCCAGGCGGATCGAGTACTCGGGACGAGTGGACAACAGCGGGTCCGGCAGGTTCAGCAACACGCGGTACTTGCCGGGAACAGGCGGTGCGGCGACCTTCCAGTCGAGGTTGGTCGTCGTACCGGCTCCCCAGCGCCGCGGATCGGCCGGAACGTTGACCTTGAACGTGTGCTGGTCGTTCTGGAAGACCAGCTGCACCTGGCGTGGGTTGTACGGCGCTGCCCATCCGTCGTTGCGCAGTTGCAGGCTGACCTCGACGTTCCCGCGTCGGGTCGTGACAGTGCTCTGGGCGAGCGCGAACCGGTAGCCGAGCTTCTGCTTCGCGACCTCGAGGTTGGCACCCCACGTGTCCAGAACGTCATGGTTGTAGTCGGTGTTCAGGAACGAGAAGTGCAGCCGGGCCATCTCGGCGGAGGCCGACGCCCAGTCCGACCGCGGTGAGTTCACCGCGCAGGTCTCGCCACCCTCCGGGACGTAATTGGTGTCCTGGGCAACGAAGTCCTTGTCCAGCTCGATCGGGTCGCTGAGATACGTCCCGAAATCGTCCGGGCTGGCCAGGAAACAGTCGTTGTGATGCCCCACCCGCGCC
Organism: Kribbella sp. NPDC055110; assembly: GCF_053607525.1. NCBI lineage: Bacteria > Bacillati > Actinomycetota > Actinomycetes > Propionibacteriales > Kribbellaceae > Kribbella > Kribbella sp. NPDC055110. The sequence goes on along the minus strand of NZ_JBSGTS010000021.1, from coordinate 79,670 downwards.
ACCGGCGAACCGTCGTACGCCTGATCCTCGGACAGTGCTCCGTCGATTCCCGTCGGTACGCCGAGCATCCGCTGCTTCATGTACGGCGTACGCACCTGGATCATGCGGTCCTTGGGGAGCGCTCTCAGCAGGGCCATGACGACGGCCTTGCGGTCGGCCCAGTTCTGGTCCGAGACCTGGCTCGGGTCCTGCGGGTTGCTGAAGTAGTCGGTGTAGTAGCCCTCGCCCCACAGTCCGACGAAGCCTGCCTGGACGAGTTCGATCACGTCGGCGTTCTGGCGCAGTACCGGCGTGAGTTGCTGGATGTGCTTGAGTACGCGGGCGACCGGCGCGTCGCCGTACGGCGTCGGCGGCGGCCAGCCGGCACCGGGCAGCGCGTACGCGAACCGGACGATCACCTTGACGCCGGCCGCGCGGGCGGTGCGGAAGTCGGCGCGGACCAGGTCGAGGTACTGCTTGTCGATCACGTCCCGGCTCGCGAACTTCTCCAGGTAGAACACGCGGAGGATCTGGGTGATGTGTTCCTGGGTGCGGAAGCTCCGCAAGGTGGCGACGTCGAGCGGGACGTAGCCGGTGTTGTCGGCCTTGTAGTGCGTCTCGGTGTGATGGTAGAAGCCGCGCTCCGGGTTGGTGATCACCTCGTCGGTGGTTGCGTAGGTGCGGGCCGTGGTCGCGGCGATCGCCTGTTGCGCCGGTAGCAGCAGACCGATCGCCGCAAGAGCTATGACAAGCCGTCTCATGAGGATCTCCTTTCGGCGGTCGTGGGATAATCATGGAGTCCAGGAAAATTATGTCAAGGTCTGAGCCCTGTGGTGATGGTCGACTCGACCTCGTCGAGCACCAGCCGGACGGCGCCGAGCGCGACTCCTTCGTCGGCGAACGCGGACACCCGGATCTCCGGCGTCCGCAGGCACCACCGGTCCAGCTCCCGCCGCAACGGCTCCACCATCACATCCGCCGACCGCGAGAACCCGCCCCCGATCACCACCAACTGCGGATCCAACGTCAACACCAACGCCGACGCCCCCACCGCCAGATCTCGCACATACCCCTGCACCGCCGCCAGCGCCTCCCCATCACCCGCCCGAGCAGCCACAAACACCCGCTCAAACCCACCGGCCGAATGGGTTACCGAGGAGGGCTGCCCCGTCCCCCCGGTGACGACCACGGCAGCCGTCGGAGCGGTCCCCGGCCCTGACCGGACCTCCGCCCCGCGGGACGGGTACCTTTCCAGCCATCGGTGCAGGTGGTGGGGGGCTTGTTGCCAGCCGGCGGCAGGTAAGGCGCCTATTTCGCCGGACCAGTTGGCGAAGCCGCGATGGAGTTTGCCGTCGATGATCAGGCCGGCGCCGGTGCGCAGGCCGGCGAGCAGGAACACCACGTCCTTCGCGTAGCGCGCGACCCCGCGCCACGTTTCCGCCAGAGCCGCTAGCTTGCAGTCGTTCTCGACTCGCACAGGACCCGGCACAAGCCGCCGTACATGGGCACCCAGGTCGACCCCGGTCCACTCCGGCAGCGAGTCGGACAGCATCACCTTCCCGGTCCCGTCGACAAGCCCGGTCGTCGCGACACCTGTCGCCCAGATCATCCCGGCACCCGCACCCTCTCCGGCGCCTGCTCCGGCAGACGTCGCGGCCGACGCCTTCGCGAGGGCCTTGGTCACGCACTGGTCCAGGGCTGCGAGCCGCTCTCGGCGGCCGGCTTCCGGGTCGATCTCAAGCCGCGCCTGGCTGATCACCTCGCCGTCCAGGTCGGTGACCAGCGCGAGCACCTTGTGGCCGCCGATGTCGATCCCGAGCAGCCGCCCGGCGCCTGCGTTGAACCGGTACCGCCGGGCCGGTCGCCCGACCGACCCGGACGCCGGCGCCACCTCGGTCAGCCAGCCGCGCCCGAACAGGTCCCGCGCCACGTCCTCCGTCGAAGCGCGCGACAGCCGTGTCCGCTTCGACAGCTCAGTCAGCGTCAGCGGCTGATCGCCGCGCAACTCCCGCAGTACGGCGGCCGCGTTGAGCTGGCGCAACCGCGAGAGATCCCCGCCGACCGGCTGTTCACTCATCGCGACACCTCGCCTATTTCCTGGACTCCCGGATAACTATAAGCATCCCGATTGCGCGCGGGTCTCACCGTGTGAACGGGCGCGCCGGAAGTCTGTTGCGCACTCCTGACAACGTTGTACCGTGATCTGCCGACGGTCGATCAGAAACGTTTCCGAAGGTTTCCACTGAGGAGGACCCGCGTGTCCAACCCGCTGAAGATCGCGACACTCAGCTTCTGGCACGTCCATGCCGGCGACTACTCCAGACAGGCCCAGGAACATCCCGGGACGGACCTGGTGGCCGTCTGGGATGACGATGCCGAGCGCGGCCAGGCCGGTGCCGACAAGTTCGGCGTGGAGTTCACCGGCGACCTTGACGCACTGCTCGCGCGGGACGACCTGGACGGCGTCGTGATCACGACGCCGACCGATGTCCACCGTGACATCATCGTCAAGGCCGCGCAGGCCGGAAAGCACATCTACACAGAGAAAGTGCTCGCTCCGACGGTCGCCGAGGCCGAGGAGATCGTGGCCGCCACGGATGCGGCCGGCGTGAAGCTGACGGTCTCGCTGCCGCGGCTCGCGCACGGGTATACGACCGCGATCCAGGAGGTGCTGGAGAAGGGCTCGCTCGGGCAGTTGACGTACGGCCGGGTCCGGCTCTCGCACGACGGCGCGATCCCGCGCGACGGCAAGGAAGGCTGGCTCCCGCAGCGGTTCTTCGAGCCCAAGGCGGCGATCGGTGGGGCGCTCACCGACCTCGGCTGCCACCCGGTGTACCTGATCCAGCTGTTCCTCGGCGCGACGCCGGAGACCGTGAGCGCGACGTACCGCTCGGTGGCCGGCCGCGGGCTGGAAGACAACGCTGTCGTGGTGGCCGGGTACGGCGACCAGAAGATCGGGGTGATCGAGGCGGGGTTCGCGAGCAGCAACCCGTTCACGATCGAGCTGTTCGGGACCGAGGGCACGCTCACGTACACCGACGCCGGCAACCTGCTGACCGTGAACGGCGAGCAGGTCCCGGTGCATGAGCACTCGCCGGATCCGTTCGCGCAGTGGGTCGATCACATCACCAACGGCACGCGCGCGGACGAGAACATCGAGCGCGCGGTCGAGCTGACCCGCCTGGTGGTCGCGGCGAACGCGGCGGCCGAGTCCAACCGAGTGATCTCCTACAGCTGAGAGGACGTCCCGATGATCAAGGTCGGTCTGATCGGCGCCGGGGGAATCGCATCGGCGCATATCAAGGGTTACCAGCAGCACGCGGACCGGATCGCTGTCACCGCAGTCGCGGACGCGGTGGAGGAAACGGCGAAGAAGCGTGGCGAGGAGCTGGGCGCGACGGCGTACACGGACTATCGCGAAATGCTCGCCAACGAGGAGCTGGACGCGGTGGACATCTGTCTGCCGCACCATCTGCACCGGGACGCGATCGTCGCGGCCGCCGAGGCGGGTAAGCACATCCTCTGCGAGAAGCCGCTGTGCCTGTCCGCCGAGGAGGCAGCGGATGTTCGCAAGGCGGTGACCGAGAGCGGCGTGACGCTGATGTGCGCGCACAACCAGTTGTTCATGCCGGCGGTCGCGAAGGCCCGCGAGCTGTTGCAGGCCGGGACGATCGGCACCGTGTACGAGGTACGGACGACGGACAGCTTCTACAACGACTTCGACCCGAGCTCGATGGGCTGGCGGGCGAGCAGCAAGACAAGTGGTGGTGGCGAGCTCATCGACACCGGGTACCACCCCACCTATCTGATGCTGCACCTCGCCGGCGGGCTGCCGGTCGAGGCGACCTCGATGCTCTCCACGCACCGGTTGAAGTTCATGGAGGGCGAGGACTCCGCGCAGGTCCTGATCAGGTTCGACAACGGAGTCGTCGGACAGTTGGTGACCAGCTGGGCGTACCAGCCGGCCGCCGGCACCGAGCGGTTCTCGGTCGTCGGCGAGCTCGGCTCACTGACCAGTGACGGTACGACGCTGTCCTACAGCCTCCGGTCGTGCGAGACCGAGACCTTCGAGTTCGAGCCCGTCGACACGTTCGTCGCCGAGATCGGCCACTTCGCCGACTCTCTGTCCGGCAAGACACGTCCGCTGCACACCGAGGAGGAAGGCATCGCCGTCCTCGGCATCCTGCTGGCGGCGTACGAAGCCTCGCGCTCCAAGGTCATCGCCCCGGTGGCGACCCCCTGACACGTTAGGGCTGGTGGAAGTAGAACCCCTCGGCGAGGTCGGCCAGCAGGTTCGGGTGGGTGGGCTGCCAGTTGAGCAGCTCACTCGTCCGGGCCGAGGACGTCGGGCTGTCCATGGTGGCGAACCGGCTCAGGTAGCCGAGGTACTGCGGCGCCTCGTCCGAGGTGACCGAGCGGGCGGGGAGATCGAGGCCGCGGCCGATCGCCTCCGCGAGCGCGCGGAACTCGATGCCCTCGTCCTGAACCGCGTGCAGCCGGCTGCCTGCCGGCGCAGACTCCAACGCCAGGCGGTAGAGCCTCGCGGCATCGAGCGTGTGCACCGAGGGCCAGCGGTTCGTCCCGTCGCCGACGTACGCCGCGAAGCCGCTCTGGCGGGCGAAGGCGATCAGTGACGGCGCGAAGCCGTGGTGGTCGAGGCGGCTGTGGGTGATCTGCGGTAGCCGTACGACGGATGAGCGGACACCCTTTGCGGCCAGGTCGATCACGAAGTTCTCGGCGTCGATGCGGTAGCCGCCGCTCGGGTCGTAGTCGTCCTCGGTCGCCACCCGCCCTTGGACTATGCCGGCGAGCATGCCGGTGCCCGACGTACTCACGAGCGGCTTGTCGGTGCCGGCGAGAGCGTCACCGATCGTCTGCAGGGCAGCGAGATCGGACTCGGCCGCACCGGCCAGGTCGCCGGCTTGCATGGCGTCGTGGCGGAAGGCGAGGTGTACGACGCCGTCCGCGGCCGCCGTTGCCGCGCGGAGTCGATCGAGGTCGTGCAGGTCACCGCGGACGGCCTCGGCGCCCCACTCGGTGAGTCGTTTCGCCGACTCGTCGGACCGGGCCAGGCCGAGGACCTGGTGGCCGTTGTGCAGGAGCTCCGGGACGAGGGCCGAGCCGACGTGTCCGGACGCTCCGGTGATGAAGACGCGCATGAAGCTTCCCTTCGAGTGATGTCATTGACTGACATCACCGATGCTACACCCTGATGTCACTCGATGACATCGGCTAGGATCGACCGCATGGGACGGTGGGAGCCGGACGCGGCCGGGCGGCTGCGGGAGGCGGCGATGGCGCTGTACGCCGAGCGCGGGTACGACGGCACGACCGTCGCCGAGATCGCCGACCGGGCCGGAGTCACCGCGCGGACCTTCTTCCGGCACTTCGCGGACAAGCGCGAGGTGCTGTTCGCCGGATCCGAGCAACTCGAGCGGCACATGGTCGAGGCGCTCGCCGCCGCGCCGGCGGACGCGTCCCCGATGGAGGCGGTGAGCGCGGCGGTTCTCGCCACGGCCGAGTTCTTCGACAACATCCGCCGGGACTACTCGCGTCGGCGCGCCGCCGTCATCACGTCGACGCCAGAGCTGCGCGAGCGCGAGCTCATCAAGATGGCCACGCTGACGACGTCCCTCACCGACGCTCTGCTCGAACGTGGCGTCGCCCCGGACGTAGCAGCGCTCGCGGCCGAGACCGGGGTCGCGGTGTTCCGGGTGTCCTTCGAGCGCTGGATCGCCGCGCCTGACGACGTACCGATCGCCGACGTCATCCGGGCGACCCTGAAGACCCTCGCCGCACTCACCGCCTGAGTCTTTCGGGTCTGACTGTCACAGGGCGGGCGGGTGCCCTGTCTTACCTGGTGACAGCTCATGACAAGCGAAGGAGTTCTGCGATGAAGATCGTCGTGATCGGCGGCACCGGCCTGATCGGTACGAAGCTGGCGGCGTTGCTCACCGGGCACGGACACGAGGTGGTCCCGGCCGCGCCGAGCACCGGCGTCAACACGATCACCGGCGAGGGCCTGGCGGACGTGCTGAAGGGCGCCGACGTGGTCGTGGACGTGGCCAACTCGCCGTCGTTCGAGGCCGGACCGGTGATGGAGTTCTTCAAGACCTCGACCGGGAACCTGCTGCAGGCCGAGGGCGAGGCCGGTGTCCGGCACCACGTCGGCATCTCGATCGTCGGCACCGAGCGGATGCCGGACAACGCGTACTTCGCGGCGAAGATCGCGCAGGAGGAGCAGATCGTGGCGTCCGGTCTCCCGTACTCGCTGGTGCACGCGACGCAGTTCTTCGAGTTCGTCGGCGCGATCGCCGACGAAGGCACCTGGGACGACGGCAAGGTGCACATCGCGCCGGTCGCCTGGCAGCCGATCGCCGCCGAGGACGTCGCGAAGAACCTCGGCCGGACCGCGGTCGGTGAGCCGCTGAACGCGCGGATCGACATCGCGGGGCCGGACGAGTTCCGGATGGATGAGTTCTTCCGCAAGGCACTGGCCGGGCGCAGTGACACCCGCGAGGTGGTCGCCGACGAGCACGCACGGTACTTCGGCTCCGAACTCACCGAGCGCAGCCTGGTCCCGACCGGCGAAGCCACCCTCGGCGAGCTGCACTACGACGACTGGTACGCGGCGCAGGCCGGTCGATGACCATGGCGATCGAGGGGATGCGTCGGTCGTATTCTCCAGCTGATGAGTGACGAGCTCGATGATGCGGTTGCGGTCTTCGACGCGGTGCGGCCGCGGTTGATGGGGATCGCGTACCGGATGCTGGGCAGCCACACCGAGGCCGAGGATCTCGTCCAGGAGGTGTGGCTGCGCTGGCAGGCCGCGGACCGTAGGGCGGTGCAGAGTCCGATCGCGTACCTGTCGACGGCGGTGACCAGGCTCGCGATCAACGCGAGCCAGTCCGCGCGTGCCCGCCGGGAGACGTACATCGGGCCGTGGCTGCCCGAGCCGGTCGACACGAGCGCCGATCCGTACCTCGGCGCCGAGCGCGGCGAGGCGCTGAGTTTCGCGGTCCTCCTCGTGCTCGAACGGCTGTCGCCCACCGAGCGCGCGGCGTACATCCTGCGGGAGGCGTTCGACTACCCGTACGACGAGTTGGCCGCGATGCTGCAGTCGACCGAGCCGGCGGTGCGTCAGCTCGTCAGCCGCGCGCGCAAGCGAATCCGGGCGGAACGTCGTACCGAGGTCAGCGGGAGCCAGCAGAAGACGTTGCTCACGGCATTCGTCGCGGCCGCGCGGTCGGGTGACCTCAGGGTGTTGGAGCAGCTGCTGGCGAAGGACGCGATCAGCTACTCCGACGGCAACGGGTTGCGGCAGGTGTCGAAGTTCCCGGTGGTCGGGCAGGAGCGCGTGGCGAAGTACTACCGGGCGTTCCACCAGCACTTCTGGATCGGTGTCGAGGTCGAGTTCGGTACGGCGAACGGCCGCGCGGTCGCGATGCTGCGGCGCGACGGCGGCGAGGTGTTCGCGGTCTGCACCGTGACGGTGTCGGACGAGGGGATCGACGAGGTGCTGTGGCAGATGAACCCGGCCAAGCTCACCGCGATCGCGTAGGGCGGCGGAGTGTTCAAGCGGGGCGATCATGCTGTCGTGCACCGGTTCGCGACGGCCTGCCGGGCCGGCAGCGTCGGGGCGCTCCGGAGCGTGCTTGCGCCTGAGGTGGTGGCGGTCAGTGACGGTGGCGGTCAGGTGCCTGCCGCGTCGAGCCCGGTCCGCGGCGCCGATCAGGTCGCGCGGAGCGTGACGGAGCTGTTGGAGCCGGAGACCGTGCTGAGTGTGGAGGCGGTCAACGGAGAGCTGGGCGTCGTACTGCGGGATGTCGAAGGTGTCGTCGCGGTGCTGAGTTTGAAGGTGACGGGGTCGAAGGTGTCCGCCGTCTGGATCGTGCTGAACCCGGACAAGCTCCGGCACTGGCGCTCGCGGGAATGAACCCTGGCCGGTCTGGTGTTGACGTGTCAACCTAGACTTGTTGTAGCGAGCGGACAGGAGAGTGCGGACATGGCCGAGGTGGCCTTCGGGTTGGACACGTTCGGTGACATCCCGGTCGACGACAGCGGTGCGCCGGTGACGGCTGCCGCGGCGATCCGGCAGGTGGTGGACGAGGCGGTCCTGGCCGACCAGATCGGGGTGGACGCGATCGCGCTCGGCGAGCATCACCGGCCGGAGTTCTCGATCTCGTCGCCGGAGACGGTGCTGGCCGGTATCGCGACGCAGACCTCGAACATCAAGCTCGGGTCCGGCGTGACGGTGCTGAGCTCGGACGACCCGGTGCGGGTGTTCCAGCGGTTCTCGACCGTGGACGCGCTGTCGAACGGGCGCGCCGAGGTGATCCTCGGGCGCGGGTCGTTCACCGAGTCGTTCCCGCTGTTCGGCTACGACCTGGAGGACTACGACAAGCTGTTCGAGGAGAAGCTGCAGTTGTTCGTGCAGTTGCTCGACGAGAAGCCGGTGACCTGGGAAGGCACGGTGCGGGCGGCGCTGGACAACATCGAGGTCTACCCGAAGACCGAGTCCGGCCGGCTGCACACGTGGGTCGGGGTCGGCGGCTCGCCGCAGTCCGTGGTGCGTACGGCGTACTACGGGTTGCCGCTGATGCTCGCGATCATCGGCGGGTCGCCGGACCGGTTCGCGCCGTACATCGACCTTTACAAGCGGGCGGCGCAGCAGTTCGGCACCGTCGCGCATCCGGTCGGGATGCATTCGCCGGGATTCGTCGCGGAGACCGACGAGCTCGCGAAGGAGATCTACTACGAGCCCTACAAGGTGATGCGCGACCGGATCGGCGCGTTGCGCGGCTGGCCGCCGCTGAAGCGCGAGGAGTTCGAGTCCGAGGTGCTGCACGGATCCATGTACGTCGGTTCGCCCGAGACGGTCGCCCGCCGGATCGCGGACGCGGTGCAGGCGCTCGGGGTCGAGCGGTTCGACCTGATCTACTCGGGTGGTCCGCTGCCGGTGAGCGCGCGGCTGAAGGCGGTCGAGCTGTACGGCACGAAGGTGATCCCGCTGGTCCGCGAGATCTTGGCGGAGTCCAAGTGACGACCATCGCGATCCTTGGAGCCGGGAAGGTCGGGACGGTGCTGGCGCGGCTGGCGGTCGCGGCCGGGTACCGCGTGCTGATCGCCAGTTCGGGTGACGTCTCGAGGATCGCGCTGATCGTCGAGGTCGTCACGCCCGGCGCCGTGGCCACGACCGCCGCCGAAGCCGTCGCCGAGGCCGATGTGGTGATCCTCGCGCTGCCGCTGGGCAAGCACCGGACCATCCCGGTCGAGGCGCTGCGCGGCAAGCTCGTGATCGACGCGATGAACTACTGGTGGGAGGTCGACGGCATCCGCGACGACCTCACCGATCCGCGGACGTCGTCCTCGGAGATCGTCCAGGAGTTCCTCCCGGAGTCCCGGGTCGTCAAGGCCTTCAACCACATGGGCTACCACGACCTCGACGAAGGCGCCCACCTGTCCCCTCGCAAGGCCCTTGCCGTCGCCGGTGAGCCGGCCGACGTGGAGGAGGCCGCGAAGATCGTCGACGCGTTCGGCTTCGAGCCGGTCATCGCGGGACCGCTTGCCGAGGGCAAGCGTCTCGAACCGGGCACTGAGCCCTTCGGCGCCAACGTCGACGCCGAGGAGCTACGCGCGATGCTCGCACGCTTCCCGGACACCATCCGCGGCCAGGAGATCCAGCAGGCCCGCGCCTCCTAGGGAGGCGAGTTCAGGCGCCGAAGAACTGGGCGACCATTTCGGCGCGGCTGGTGACGTCGAGTTTGGCGAAGATGCGGCGCATGTGGGTCGACACGGTCCAGGGGCTGATGTCCAGGGAGCTGGCGATCGCGCGGTTGGTGGCGCCGTCCGCGACCAGGCGGGCGATCTGCAGTTCCCGCGGGCTGAGCGTGTGCCGCGGGACCTGCGCCGAGACGACGAGGACGCACCGGACGTTGTCGTGTTCGAGCATCACCGACACGCCGCTGTCGCTGGTCGTGGTCTCCACGGCGTACAGCTCGACGTGGTCGAGCATCGCCCGTAACGCGGCCACGATGCACTCGCGGAGAGCTCCGTCGTCCCCTGCACCGGCATCAGGCGATGGCGGCGAATGCGCGAAAGTACTGGCCTCCCGGCTCGACGCAGGTGTGACGGTAGCGGTCATCGTTCCTCCCCCTCGCGCTGCACCGGCCGTTCGCCGCAAGGAAACTGCCGGATCCCTCCATGGTGATCCCTTCGCCGCGATACCGGTACCGGGTCGCCCCGAATCGGTTGGGTCAATGTCCACAACAACGTTGCAGACATCCGTACCGCGGCGGCCCATCCGGCGAGGTCCAGCGCTTCGTCGGGCCCGTGCGCGTTCCCGCCCGGAGGCCCGAATCCCAGCAGGAGCGGGCGAATCCGCAATGCACGAGACAGTACGCCGACTGCCGGGATGGTGCCGCCGGACCGGACGTAGGCCGGTGGCCGGCCGTGGACAGCGACGCACGCTTCATCAACCGCTTGACGCACAAGGCGATCCGGCATGAGGTCGAGTGCCGGTGTTCCACTACTGAAGTGCAGTTGTACGCGCGCACCTCGCGGAGCACACCGCATGAGCAGACGGCGCGCACGACGTACGACGTCTGCCGGGTCGGAGCGTGGCGGCAGCCGCAGATCGAGTACGGCGAACGCTCGCGACGGCAATGCAGCGCCGCCAGCACCGGCGACGAGCCGGGTGACGCCGATCGATCCGTGCAGCGTGACCCGTTCGTCCAGGCCCGCGCCGACGGTCGCGCGACCGCGGGCGGCTCGTCGGACCGAAGTATCGGTGCGCACCACAGCCGCGGATGAAGCCGGAGCGGACGCGATAAACAGCTCCTTGCGCAGTGTCCGCAACGCGTGGGCGAGCACGAGGCTCGGGTCGACCACGGCGCCGCCGAGCCGGCCGGCGTGTACCGCCGTACCGCCGGTGTCGACCGTGAGCGTCGCCGTGAGCTGGCCGCGCTGGCTGATCGTCACGGTCGGCGTGCCGTCGTCGTACCGCTCGGTGTCGGAGACGATCACCGCCATCGGCCGGAGCTGCCCCGAGACCTCGCGGACGACCTCCGCGAATCCGGCGCTGCCGACCTCCTCGGCCCCCTCGGCGATCACCACGACCTCGGCCGGCAGCAAGCCCGGCCACGCATCCAACGCACAGAGGTGCGCGAACAGTTGCCCCTTGTCGTCGTTGGCGCCGCGCGCGTAGATGACTCCGTCGCGAATCACCGGGCGGAACGGATGCGACGACCATCCAGGACCAGCCGGCTGTACGTCGTAGTGCCCGTAGATCACCACCTGCCGAGCACCCGGTGGTGCGGGCCAGCGCGCGACGACGACGTCCCGTCCTTCACGCGTCGGCCGCAGGTCCACCGTCGCGCCGCGGGCACGCTGCCAGGACGCGAGCCACCGGGCGGCCCGGCCGACGTCGGCGGTACGGCGTGGATCCGCGCTGACCGAGGGGATGGCGAGCCAGTCCAGGAGCTCGGTCAGACGTCGTGCCTGCCGCCGCTCGGCAGCGGCAAGCACCTTGGGCAGGATCATCGTTCAATCACGGCCGAGTCCGGGCAGGAACGCCGCCTTGACCACCGCGATAGGTCCCGAGGCCGCCGCGTTGCGGGTAGATGGGTCCGCCGGCGCGGGCGGCGGCCGGCATCTGCGACGGCGAGCGTTCGCTGTATCGCGCGGCGATGCCGGCCTGTCCCAGCTGCTCCCACGGCATGACCCGGTCGGTGCCGGTACGCCGGGCGAGACTCATCGCCTGTGCGGACGTCAGCCACTCCTCGGCCGGTTCGGCGATCTCCATCAGCAGGGTCTCGAACTGACCGCGCCCGGTCTCCATCACGTGGTTGCCGGACAGCCAGCGCAGGACCTCCCGGCCGTTCACGGCCATCCGCTGCCGCGGACTGCTTTGCAGGCGTACGTCGAAGTACCGGATCAGCACCTCGTCGACGACGTCCCACGCGTTCGCGGCGCCGAACAGGTCCTTGACGTCCTCGGCGCCGAGGATCGCGAAGCACTCCTCGAGCAGGTTCATGACCTCGACCCGGAGCACGTTCAGGTGACCGTACGAGGTGAACTTCAGGTTGTTCCGCAGGTCGAGGCCGGCCCGCCGGACGACGGCGATCGATCCGAAGCTCGGGTCCAGCGCGCGTTCCCTGATCACGTCGCTGATCCGCTTGTCCCGCCAGAACAGCGTGACCTGGTTGACGAAGTGCGAGAACAGCATGTGGAAGTCGGTGTTCGGCCGGCTCTGCCCGGCGCCGAGGCCACGTCCGTAGCCGAGCACCCGCCGGTACGCCGCCAGTCGGTCCTTGGCCGTGTACCGCAGGACGTCGCGACGGTCGAACTGGTACAGCCGGTAGGCGCCCTCGCCGCCCGACAGCCGGATCGCGCCACCCTCGAACAGCTGCTTCAAGCGCTGCACGACCTTGAAGACGCCGATCCGCTCGTGCTGGTAGATGTAGTAGAGATCGCCGACCGCGACGACCCGCTCGGAGTTGACGTTCTCGTCGTACTCCGCGACGCCCTGCGACACCTTGACGTCGCCGAACTTCTGCGCCGCGTCCGGCCCGACTCCGACCAGCTCGGCCAGCCCGCGGTCCGGCGGCTGCGGCCCGCTCGCATCGGCCTCCCGGGCCGCCGTCACCAGATCGTCGAGCTGCCGGTTGATCTCCTCGGCCAGCGCCGGATTGGAGACCAGACTGCCCGACAACCGCTCGGCCACCTGGCTCCGCAGCGCCTGCATCCGATCCAGCAAGTCCTGGTAGTCCCGTTCGGAAAGCATGTCAGATCCCCTTCTCGTCCGAGGAGCTGCCGGTCAACCGTTCGTGGTGTTCGTAGATCAGCACGGTGAGCGGATCCCTGACCTCTTTACGCCGATGGGCGGACTGGACCTTCTCCTCGATGGTCTCGCCCTCCTGACTCATCACGTAGTCGAACAGCGCGGTGAACGCGGCGGCCTGCACCTCGACCGCACCGGCCGCGCCCTCCACGACGGCCACCTCTTCCTCCGCAACGGCTTCCTCCTCGGTGTGCCGTGCGTCCGCGGCACTGATGGCCTCGATGAGGTCAGTGAGCTTCTCGCTGCGCAGGGCCTTCACGAGGCGCGAGCCCATGACGTCTTTCAACTCGGGATACTCGTCGGCGAACGCTCTGGCCTGATCCGAGACCTCGTCGTCGTCGGCGATGGCCCGGAAGCGTTTGAGGGCCGAGTGCGCAACCTTCAGCGCATGACACCCGCAGCCGCAGTCCGCGCAGCCGTCGTCGCACTCGTCCTCCTCGAAGACTGGGTCGACCGGATCCGCGGGGGACTGCGGGACGAAGCGCTGATTGGGTGGGATGTCGTCCCAGTTGTCCGGTGCGCCGTCGATGTTCACGTCGTACGCCGGGCGCAGCTTGGGCCAGGTGGTGACGGACGGGCCTTGGACGAGCCGGCCGAGTTCGCCGTCGACGATGGCGAGCGGGACCTCTGCGGCGGCCAGCAGGATGCCGGGGCTGCCCGCGGGGCCGAGGAGGTCCAGCAGCGCCGTCGGCAACGCTCCGCGTTGGAAGATGCCGGCGAGGTGGTCGTCGTCGGCGCTCGCACTGCCTTGGAGCGGCAAGACCAGGGTCGAGAGGTCCAAAGGCCGCAACTTGTCGCTGATGAAGGCCGGCACGTAGGTCGGTCGCAGGTGCAGGCCGCGGACCTCGACGCGGACGAAGTCCTGGCCGCCTGGGGAGTCGCTGTCGAACGGTGTCACCGCGAGGTCGAGCAGTACGACGCCGGGGAAGCGGCCGATGCGGATCGCCTTCGCGGTCAAGCGTTCGATCAGGCCGCACAGCGTCGACACCGCGATCTTGACGCGCCCGGAGTACATGCCGGGCGGTAGCGGCGTACAGCAACCGAGTGGGATGTAGGTGACCTTGCCGCGGGAACCGCAGTGGCAACCGCCGGCGCATCCCGCGCCGCCACACGGAATCAGCCGCAGAACGAGCTTGCTGCGCAGCGCCCCCATCAGATCGATCGCGGTCGGCGTGAAGCTCGAAACCAGCCCGTCGCGGCCGGCATCGCGGATGATGTTCGGGCCGTCCTGCGTGACGAACACGCGCAGCCATTGGGTGAGGTCGTCGAGCGTGAGCCCGGTGCTGCTGTCCAGTACGACGGTCTGCCGCTCGGCACCCGAGACGAGCACCGAGTCGAGAACCGCTTCGAGTTCGTCGACCTGTTCGGAGGCCGCGGCCAGCAACCTGCTGATCTGCACCAGGTCCGTGCCCAGGAACCCGTTGCCGGCGCCGAGCGTGAAGTCCAGCCGCCGCAGGTCCCAGGACCGCTGCAGGTCGGTGATGAGTTCGACCAGTGTCCAGAAGCTGGTGCGTTGCTTCTCCTCGTCCACGGTGTTGACGTGGTCGTCGTCGAGCCCGAACCGGTCGCGCAACGCGCCGAGCTGCCCGGGCACGGTGTCCGGATCGATCTCGGCGACAGCCGCCGGCACCACGAGCCCACCGGCACCGGTCGTCGTCCGCGGCCACATCGCCGCCTGATGCTTGGTGGCGCCAACGACCGGTACGGCGCCGACGGAACCGCCGGCCGTGGTCGGCTGGTAGCCGGACAGCACCCCGAACGCCGAGTCGACGAGCGGCACCCGCGGACCGCCTTCGCGCCCGAACTCGCCGACGATCCGGCGGACCGAGTCCCGGACCAGCCCGCGGTAGGCCTCGCAGTCTTGGGGGTCGGCGTCGGTGCGGAGGGGTTTGAGGCTGTCGAGCATGCGGGTGATCTGCTCGTGGGCAGCCTTGGCGCGCAGGTACAGCGAGGCCTGGCCGCCGGTGACGCCGCCGAGGTCGGCCTGGACGGCCACGCCGCGCGGGACGTACTTCGCGATCACGTGGTCCTCGAACGTCGAGAGCTCGAAGGAGGCCGACAGCGCGGCGGTGAAGGCCTGCGGGTCCTGGACGCGCGGGCGCCAGCCCAGCACGTCCCGGATGGCGGCGCTCACCGCCGGACCCTGGTCGCCGGTGCCGGAGGCGTTCGCCGGGCGGGCGACCGAGTCCGCCGTCATCAGCGGGAAGGCCTGGTCGACCTCGACGACCGGAAGTCCTGGCTGCGATTTGTCTTTGGTCACGACGACCTCCTGGAGGTATTCGCCCGGGCCGTCGCGACGGACGGTTCGGTGACGAGCTCATGCCACGCGTCGCCGACGGCCACACCGGCCGCGACGAGCGGTTCTTCACAGCGTTCGAGGCTCTGTTCGACACCCGACCACCACGACGGCCAGGACCCACCCCGCCGCCTCGTGGAGCCGCGCAGTCGCCAGACCGCCTCATGGGCGCGCAGGTCGCGCCAGTAGATCAGGCTTGCTTCGCGCAGCAGCCGGTCGACCGCACAGGCCTCGCGGATCGCGGACGGGTCGTCCGCGGCGGCGATCGCCTCGGCCAGTCGGCTCTGCAGTTCGACGGTGAGCTGCGCGATGTGTTCCGCGGCGGCGAGGTCGCTCTCCACCGGCTGGTCGTCGTTCGCGGTCAGCACGAGTTCGGCGACCGCGAGCCACAGTGCGCGGAGCGCGTCGTGCATCGCCGTACGGCGGTCTGCGATGGTCACGACCGTCACCGCCTGGCCAGCTGGATGTAGAAGTTGCGCATCAGCAGATCCGGTGCGGCGCGGTGCTGATCGAGCGCGGAGCGGACGGCGCCGATCAGGAAGCGTTCCGGGACGACACCCGGGTCGACGCCCTTGGCCAGCCGTGCGCCGGCCTCGTCGATCATCGCCTGATGCCGCGGCTCGAAGAAGATCACCTCGCGCAGCGACTTGTTGCCGAGGCCCTTGAAGCGAGTCTCGCAGACGGCGTCGACGACCGCGGGGATCGCAGTCTTGGCGGTCGCGAGCAGCTTGGGCGGCATCGTGGACTCGCGCGGCGCCGGGTAGAGCTGCGACCAGGCGCGGCTGAACTCCGCGGCCCGCTCTGGGAAACCCATCCGGCGCAAGAGCTCGCAGGACAGGAACGTCCGCAGGTACGGCGTGGGATGTACCGACCGTGGCGTATAGCCGAAGCTCTGCGACGGCGCCCGCCCGATCACGTCCATCAACGACGACACGAACGCCTCGCCACCCAGCAGGCAGCCGACCATGTCGCCGAAGATCTCCCGGTTCCAGCGCACCCAGATCGCGACGATCGGCGCGGGTACGCCGGCCGCGCGCAGGCTGCGCGCGATCGACGCGGGCACGGCCTGCTCGAGCTGCAACTCGTTCTGCAGGTTGTGCGACACCTCGTGCAGGATCGCGCCGATGGTCCACGGGTTCACGAGCCGGTGGTAGGGCAATTGCACCAGCGGGAACGGGTTCAGCTGCCGACCGAGTCGGCGCAGCGGAATGCCGCGCCGGAACGTCGCCGGCGAGAACCCGGTGCGCATGTAGCAGAACGGCGGCGGCGCGGGAATCGAGCGCTCGTTGCCGAGGTGCATGAACACGTGCTGGTAGCAGTCGAGCGTGATCCGGTCGCACGCGTCCAACCACTCGCCGAACGCGCTCTGCCGCTGACCGAACAGCTCGAAGTAGAAGTCCCACACCCGTTCGGTGGCCCGGACCAGGTCGTGCGCCTGCGTCTTCAGGTCGAGCGCGAGCCCGACCCGGTGCGGCGACGGTTGGGTCTGGGCGGCGTCGACGGCGCGGTCGAGGCGCTCGACGATCGTGGTGAGCGGTCCGCGAAGCGTTGCCAGCAAGGCGTTCACGGCCTGCACGTGTCCCTCGCTCGGTCGCGCGGGTTGCCCGCCGAACTCGTCGCGCCGGAAGTCGCGGAGCGCCGTCACGTGCCGACGTACGTTCAAGGCCTGGCCCGACAGGTACGCCGGAAGCACGTCACGTCGGCCGCGCGCCGCAATTGGCCGGGCGATGGGTGTCGCGGCCGCCTCACCCTCGAACCAGGGCAGCGAAGGCAGCCAGGACCACCACGAACTGGTGGCGCCGGGAGCGGCCGGGGTGGGTGGTGGTGTGGTTGGGGCAGGAGGCGGGGGAGTGGTGCCGCCGAGCGCCGCGATCCGGGTGCGGAACGCGGCCATGTCGAAGTTGGGATCGATCTTTCGGCCGGGCGGATCTGCGACTTCCTTGTGGCCGAGTACGACGTTCGTGCTGAGTCCGAAGTGGTCGACCAAGGCCCGGCACAGCTGGGCGAACGCGTCCATCTGCACCTCGGGCCAGGTCGCGTCGATACCGGTCGCCTCGGCCTCGATGCCGATCGAGTGGCTGTTGCCCCACGACGGATCCCGGACCGTCCCGGCGTGGTTGCAGCGACCGGCGGCGATCACGTACACCTTGCCGGATCTCGACAGGCCGAAGTGCGACAACGGGCCGATCAGGTCCGGCCGCCCGTTGATCAAGGTGTCCAGCGACGGCATGTCGGCGGTCCGGTTCAGCGTCGCCGTGTGGTGGCAGACCACCGCGCGGACGTCGCTCATCTCGCCCCGCCCGCGGGTCTGCCAGCCGGGGACCTCGATGACCTCGAGGCTGGTCTTGCGTGCGACGCCCGCGAGATCCGTCAGGTACGGCATCGTCCCTCCCGACCTACGTCAGCGCCGCGCGCGGCGCCGGCGCGCGGGCTGCGCTGCCCCGCCGGCCCGGCGGACCCGGCGGACGCCCGCGGGTGATCCGGCAGGCACTCCGGCGGATGTCCGCGCGCGGCGCCGGTACCGGCGGTCGAACGTGCCCACCGCACGCATCGCGCGGTTGCGTTCTGAACCCTGGCGGAAGATCCGGCCCGCGATCCGGGTCATCGTCGACAGCGCCGTCTGCGCGGAGACCGGACGCCCGGACGCGGCCTGGTCAGCGAGACTCTGCGCGGTGCGCTGCAGGATCACCGGCATCGCCGTCACGTACTTGCGGGTGGCCGGGTTCCGGCGCAGCCGCCGGCCGAGCGCCGACGTACCGCGGATCAGCGCCGGCGCGTTGCGGGCCAGGACTCCTGCGGCGCGCGGGATCAGCTTGGAGGCGAGCGGGACAAGCGCGCCGAGGAACGCCTCGGCCTCGGCCTCGCTGGACGTCTGCGCCGCCTTCGCGGACAGGTGCGCCATCAGCTCGGCGTCCGGGTAGAGGCGCCGGACCGGGTTGACGAAGGCCTCGTCCTCGTACTCCTCCTCGGCCTCGTCCTCGGTTTCCGCCTCGGCCTCGAACTCGAACTCGGCTTCGTACTCGCCGTCGCCACCGCCGAGCAGCCCGCCGAGGGCCTTGCCGATGCCGCCGATCGCGCCAAGGAAGTCCTCGTCCTCGTCCTCGGCCTCGAATTCGAGCTCGTCCTCCAGTTCGGTCTCGAGTTCGGTCTCGACCTCCTCCTCGAACTCGTCCTCCAGCTCGAACTCGCCCTGGATCTCGGGGTAGCTGCGGTTCAGCGCGGATGCCATGGTCGATGTCCCTCCCACTCAATTGCTGCATGCTGCGGAGCTCGTGCAGGTGCTGCAGGTCAACGGCGGCGGCCGCCGGCGCTGGTCGGACGACCGGCCGGTACGGCGCCGCGCGGCACCTTCACGTCGCTCACCACGCGCACCACCCGCGCGGGCCGGCCGCCCTTCGGCGGGATCCGCACCGGGGTCGTGATCCGCACGAGGCCTGGACGCGGACGTGGCACCCGTCCGGCGCCGACGGTCCGGGTACGGAGCGGCTGACGGCGAACCGTCATCGCGCGCCCGGATCCGAGGTCCGACGGGCGCCGGCCCGAACCGGTGCGGCGCGGCCGGCTGTACGCACGTCCCCGGCCGTAGCCGCGGCGACCGCGACCGTGGTAGCGCCGACGACTGCGGCTGAGTCCACGCGCGTGCCTTCGCAGTACTGCCTGCCGCACTCGACCGGGCGTCAGCGCGCGGGTGGCCGCGGCGCCCATCACCTGGCCGAGTTCGACCGGACCGACCGGCTCACCGGCGGCGATCCTCCGGACGATGGTCCGGGCCGCTCCGTCGGCGATCCCCGGCACCAGCCGCACAGCCGGCCGGGTGCTCCGGTTGCCGTGCAGCATGCGGGTGATCGTGGCCGCACCGCGCAGCAGATGCGGCAGCAGCTGCTCCAGCTCACGCCGATCCTGTGCGTTGATGCCGGCGTACGCCGCCGCGCCGCCGAGAGCCTCCGCCTCTGCTTCGGACTCGGTGGCTGCTGCCTGCGCCGCGAGGTACTCGCCGAACGCCTGCGAAGGAGCGAGCGGTGCCGAGGCCATCTCCTCGAACTCGGTTTCGAACTCCTCCTCGTACTCACCTTCGAGCTGCGAGGTGACGGCCCGGGCGACGGCCCCGGCAGCGGGGCCGCCGATGGCCGTCGCGACCAACGGGCCGGCGGTCTTGGCGAGGGTCCGGAGGAACGGCGCGGCCTTCTTGAAGACGCCTTTCAGCCGCTTGAAGAACTCCTCGGCCTCTTCCTCGGCCTCGAGTTCCTCCTCGCCTTCGTCCTCGTACTCGTACTCCCCGTCACCACCACCTCCGCCGCCGCCGAGCAGTCCGCCGGCGATCTTGGCGATCGGGCCGAGCAGCCCGAGGAACGCCTCGTCCTCGGCCTCTTCTTCGCCCTCGTCCTCCCACTCGGCCTCTTCCTCGCCGAGCAGTCCGCCGATCGCGTTGACCACTCCGCCGAGACCGGGGAAGAAGTCCTCGTCCTCGTACTCCTCCTCGAGTTCGGACTCGCCCTCGATCTCGTCTTCCCACTCGGCTTCGTCCTCGGTCTCGTACTCCGACTCCCACTCGTACTCGACCTCGTCCTCGAAATCCGTGGCCCGACGCGCCATGGTGGCCCTCCTCGCTCGGCCGGGACAGCTTGCTGTTCCACTTGCTGTTCCATGGCAGCCCGGATCGGGCCGGCGGGTCAGTCACCTCTCGGGGTGACGCACAACGGTGTTCCACCACCCGTGCGACCCGAACCGAAGTACCTCATCCGCGTGACGCGGCACTTCTCACTCGACCAATTTGCCCTCGGTCGCGACGTGCCGCATCAGCTTCCGCAGTTCGTCGGGGATCGCGGGGAGCTGCTCCTTCTCGATCGCGTCCGGACCCGACCAGACGAGGTTGACCTGCAGCGATTCGTCGAGCTCCGGGTAGTCCGAGCATCCCGCGCGCGGCGCCCTGGGCGACGATCTGCACGGTGACCGGGTTCGCGAGCAGGTAGCTCTCCTGGAGCGTGTCGGCCGCGTGCTGCTGCCAGCTGTCCTCGGGGTCCATGGTGGCGAGCGCCGCGTTGATGCCGCCGGCGGCCAGCGAGGTGTCCTTCGCGAGTGTCGGGTGGACTCACTCAGCAGGACACCGCAGAGTGTCCTTGTGTGACTGTCTTCCCGGTCGCACAAGGGCTGTCTGTTAGGTCTCCTCAGCGACGGATGGAGAGTGCGGTGCGCAGGATCTTGGTGGTGGGCGGCGGGTACGCCGGGTTCTACACGGCGTGGCGGCTGGAGAAGAAGCTGCGCCGCGGGGAGGCCGAGGTGGTCGTCGTCGACCCGCGGCCGTACATGACGTACCAGCCGTTCCTGCCCGAGGTGGTCGCCGGTTCCGTGGAGGCCCGGCACGCGGCGGTGTCACTGCGCCGCAACCTGAAGCACACGAAGATCGTGGCCGGCATGGTCACCGGCATCTCGCACGCGGACAAGACGGTGACGATCCACCCGGCGGACGGTCCGGACTACCAGTTGACGTACGACGTGATCGCGGGTGACCGCCGGTGCGGTGACGCGAACGTTCGACGTACCGGGGGTGGCCGAGCGGGCGATCGGGATGAAGCACGTCGAGGAGGCCGTGGCGATCCGCGACCGGTTGTTCACCGCGTTCGACGAGGCGGCCGGGCTGGAGCCGGGGCCGCAGCGACGGAAGTTGCTGACGGTCACGTTCGTGGGCGGTGGATTCTCCGGTGTCGAAGGGTTCGCCGAGCTGCTGTCGCTGGCGCGGGCGCTGCTGAAGAAGTACCCCGAGCTGTCCGAGAGCGATCTCGCGTTCCATCTGGTCGAGGCGACCGGGCGGATCCTGCCGGAGGTCAGCGACCGGCCCGGCGAGTGGGTGGTGAAGATGCTCGAGAAGCGCGGCGCGGTCGTGCACCTGAACACCACGATGGATGCGGCCGACGACGGGCACGTGGTGCTGTCGGACGGGTCGGAGTTCGACTCGGAGCTGATCGTGTGGACGGCGGGCAACGCCGCGACCCGGCTGCTGCGCAACCACACCGACCTGCCGCACAACGAGCGCGGGCTGGTGCAGGTGCGGGCGGATCTGCGGATCGGTACCGAGACCGAGGTGATCCCGGACGCGTGGGCGGCCGGTGACGACGCGGCGGTGCCCGATCTGGCGGCGCCCAC
The DNA here is from genome assembly GCF_053607525.1 of Kribbella sp. NPDC055110. Classification (NCBI taxonomy): domain Bacteria; kingdom Bacillati; phylum Actinomycetota; class Actinomycetes; order Propionibacteriales; family Kribbellaceae; genus Kribbella; species Kribbella sp. NPDC055110. The sequence goes on along the minus strand of NZ_JBSGTS010000021.1, from coordinate 58,413 downwards.
GAAGGGCGCGTACACGGTGCCGAACGCGCAGAACGCCGTACGGCAAGGGAAGTTGCTGGCGAAGAACCTGCTGCGGTCGCTGCGCGGGCGGGAGCCGAAGAACTACGTGCACAACAGCCTGGGCGTGATCGCGACGCTCGGGCTCGGCACCGGGATCTTCCAGTACAAGCGGATCGTCATCAAGGGCGTGCTGGCCTGGTTGATGCATCGCGGATACCACGTACTCGCGGTCCCGACGTGGGACCGGAAGATGCGGGTGTTGGCGATCTGGCTGGTGGCGTTCTTCTACGGGCGCGACATCGTGTCGCTGGCCTCCGTCCAGAGTCCCCGCGAGGCGTTCGCCAGCGAGGCCAAGAAGGCAGACACAGCGCGGGTCAGCTGATCCGGGTGAGGCGGCCGTCCTGCTGGACACGGATGGTGGCCCTGCGGGTGCCGACGGTCAGATCGACGAAGAACATGCCGCTGACGGTTCGGGTCTTGTAGGTGACCGCTTCGGTGGAGCCTGCCGGGACGATCGCGGACAGGATGGTCGCGGACGTCCCGTTGCGGTTGAACTTGACCACGGGGGCCGGCTGTCGGTGGAAGATGTCGGGGTAGTACCACCCCTGGACCGGGTCCTGCTGGCCTTGGACGACGGTGATGCCGTCGCCGGGTGGCTGTTGCTGGTACGGGATCTGCAGCAGGTACGTCTTCGACTTGTCACCAGGCTTCGCGGCAACGGCTGCCGTAGGGGACTGGACCGTCACCTTCTGGTCGGGCGCGAGGTGCCAGAGCGTCTCGTACCGCTGGGTGTCGGTCGCCTGCCCGCGGTCGAGCGTGATGATCAGGTCGGGGTCCTTGAGGACGAGTACGTCGCGCTTCCGGGTCACGCCCGGCGCCGGTGAGTCCGCGAGCGAGTACGACTCCCAGGTCGGTGTGATCGAGGCGCGGACCAACTGCGTCGCCACGCTCACGGTGTCCGCCGACGGGATCGTCATCACGTTGTGCGCGGCCTGGCTCTTCGACCACGCCTGCCACTTGTCGAGCTGGTACCCGGAGTGCCCCGGGTCGATCAGCACGTCCCGGCCGTGCGACGAGTAGGTGATCGACATGTGGTCGTCATGGCCGTGCAGCGTCCGCGCGACGCCGTACCGGATGCTGTACGTCGACTCCTGCGCGAACGACCGCGTCTCGCCCCACCCGGTCCGGCCGAAAACGTAGCCGGCGTCGAAGACCCCGACTCGCTTGGACGGTCGCGTCCCGTGCTTCCCGAGCGAGGCCACGTAGTCGAGCGCGGTCCCGGCAGCACCGATCGGCTTCTGCCGTACGGCGTCACCGACCTGCTGCAACTCACCCGTCGACTTGGTCGCGAGCGCCAGCCATTCCGACAGCGCTGCCCGCCGCTGCGCGATCACCGGCCCGGGGTTCGACCCGCACCGCTGCAGGGCGGTTGTCGCGCGACCCCACAGCAGGTAGTTGAACATCGCGTACCCGACCGACTGCTCGTTCGTCGAGCCCTGTGCATCGATCGCCTTCGTGATCGCCTGCGACAGCCGGTCCACGGCCAGGGTCTTCAGCTCCGGCCGCTTCAACGTGCACCCGACGCCGAACAGCGCGATGCTCTCGTCCGTCCCGTGGTTCGACGGCCCGCTCCAGTTCACGATCATGAACTGCGCATGGTCGACGAGCGCCTTGTCGAGCCAGGCGTACTGCGTCGGCAGTTCACGGACGTGGAGCCCGGTGAGGACGGCCTGCCGGGCGCACAGCAGCACATTGGTGCGGTGCATCGTGGCCTCCCATGCACCGACATCGCCCTTCCACGTGTACGGGTTGTCCTGCACCCAGTCGTGGATGATCGCCATCACGTGCGTCAGCGCCTTGCGATCACCACGTTGCCCGGCCGTGATGCCGCTGCCCAGCCAGCGCAGCGAGTGCAGCCACATGTACCAGCTCGGCTTGTGGTACGGGTCGGAGCGCCAGTTGATGTCACCGCTCCCGTTGCCGACCTTGTACGGCGGATCGTCGCCCCAGGCGAACGTGTCGTTCATCAGCATCGGCAGCGGGACATTCGAGTCGATGCCACTGAAACCGGGGCATTCGTACGTGCCGGTGTTCGCGACCGGAGCCGACGGCGGGGGAGTGGCCGGGGTGTCGACGCCCGGCAGCGGCTCCTCACTCGAGGTCGAGTCGGGGACGCTCGGACGCGGGGCGGGCCGCGGGCTCGGGGTCGACGGCGTCGGCGATCCGACGGCAGCGGGCGTCGTACGGCGGTCGCGGGCGCCTGGCATCAGGACGAAGACCGCACCGGCGAAGGCGACGCCGCAGACCAGGACGCAGGCAAGGGTCAGCGCGACGGTCGTCCCCAGCCGTCTTTTCGACTGTGCAGTCACCCGCCCCCCTCGGCGTCCGGCCCCGATTCGATTGCAACGCCGACAAGCGATTTCTTCAAGCCACGCCGCTCCCGCCCCCAGGAAAGTTACCTGTATGAGTGAAACAGCGTTCACCCCGGCCCTGGTAGCGCGCGTATCCGTCGCGGATCACGAATCGCAGGCCGCCGAGGGTACGAGGACCGGCGTACGGCGGCCGAACGCGGTGACGCCGAGGCCCGCGATGCTCGCGCCGGCGGCCACGATCGCGCACGTCACGAAGCCGCCGGCGAGGTTGTGCGCGGTGCCGAGCAGCGGGCCGAACGTCGCGACGCCGATCGCTCCGCCGATCTGCCGGGAGGTGTTGAACGCGGCCGAGGCGGCGCCGTGCAGGGCGGGTTCGACCGCGGCGATGGACTGCGCGGTCATCGTCGGGACGAGCAGACCGGAGCTGAACCCGATCGGGATCAGTGCGAGCACCATCGGCCAGACCGCGGACGACGTACTCGCCCAGGCGAGTGCTAGCAGCGCTAGCGTCAGGACCGCCTGGCCGATCGCGAGCACGGCCGGTCGGCCGAGGCGGCGGGTCAGCGGAGCGGAGCCGAGGTTGGCGATCGAGATCAGCCCGGTCAGCGGCAGGAACAGCAATCCGGTGACGAGTGCGCTGAGGTGGCGCCCTTGCTGGAGCAGCAGGCTAATCGAGAACAGCACTCCGTAGAAGGCGAAATTGAGCAGCGTGCCCTGCAGCGCGGCGGTCGCGAAACCGCGCTCGGCGTACAGCTTGAGTGGGAGCAGCGGTGCCCGGACGGAACGCTCCAGCACGATGAAGGCGGCGAGGCCGGCAACGGTCATCACGGCCGCGCCGAGGACCGCGGGATCACGCCAGCCGCGCGTCGGCGCCTCGATCAACGCGAACACCAACCCACCGATGAACGCGGTCGCGGCTCCCATCCCCGCGAGATCGAGTCGTCGGGTACGTCGTACGACGGCAGGCATCGAGCGCAGCGCCCAGATCGCGGCGGGGATGCCGATCACCACGTTGACCGCGAAGACGGCTCGCCAGTTCGCGAGGGCGACGAGACCGCCGCCGAGGAGGGGGCCAGCGGCCATCCCGGCGCCGCCGGCCGCGGCCCACCAGCTGACCAGGCGGTGGCGGGCGTGCTCGTCGGTCGCGGACGCGGTCGCGAGAACGAGCGCACTGGGCAGGAGCAACGCGGAGCCCGCGCCCTGGACGAGCCGGGCGAGGTTCAGCATCAGCATCGAGCCGGCCGCCGCGCAGACCGCCGACGAGAGGGTGAAGACGAGGAGTCCGGTGAGGAACGCCCGCTTCGCGCCGATCGTGTCGGCGATCGCCCCGGCGCCGAGCATCAACGCGGCGAACGACAACGTGTAGGCGTTCAGCGACCACTCGAGCTCCGCGCGGGACGCGTGCAGGTGGGTCGCGAGCTGGGCGAGGGTGACGTTCACGATCGTGCTGTCGACGAAGACCATGAACGAAGCGATCAGCGCGAGCGCGACGACCGACCGGCGGTGCTCAAGAGGCATGCCACCCACCCTACGTCCATGTTCGATGTGCGTCGAACAGATCCCGCCCGTTGACCTCCAGGCAGGTGCTGGCTACGGTATCGGAAATCGATTTCTCCCGCTCCGTCCCGCCTAGGAGAACCGAATGACCACGCCTGACCTCCCGCCCGGTTGCGCGAACCGATCCTGTGCCGGCGACTGTCCCCGGGCGCACCTCAGTCGCCGTACCTTCATCTCCCTCAGCGCCGCCGCGGTCGGTGCGATGGCCGTCCCGGGGCAGGCGCTAGCAGCGCTAGCGGCGCCGCCGCGGCACGATCCGGCGGTGCTCTTCGACCGCGGTACACCGACGACGTACACCGGTGCCGCGTTGCCCAGGATCGGGATGCCGGTCGGCGGCGGTACGACGGGGCAGGTGTACCTGGCCGGCGACGGGCGACTGTGGGCCTGGGACATCTTCAACCCGACCTCGTTCCCGCTCGGCGGCGCGGACTTCTCCGGGCACAACTACGCTTTTCCGCCGTCCGCCGATCAGCCTGGTGCATCGCAGTTCGGCCAGGGCTTCGCGCTCCGCACGACCACCCGCGGCCGGACCTCGACGCGGACGGTCGACGCGGCCGGGTTCAAGGACGTCAGGTTCACCGGTTCGTACCCGATCGGCCGGGTCGCGTACGCCGACCCTGACAGCCCCGTGTCGGTAGAGCTGGAGGCCTTCTCGCCGTTCGTCCCGCTCGCCACGCTGGACTCGACGCTGCCCACGACGATTATGGCGTTCACGCTGCGGAACAAGTCGTCGGCGTCGGTCCGCGCGACGCTGCTCGGGTACGCCGAGAATCCGGTCTGCATCGACAGCCGTCTCCGACAGCCCACCACGCTGCAGGCGCGGGCGTTCACCGGCGGGATCCAGTTCGGGGCGATCGACGACACGACCGCAGAGCAGGGCGACATCCTCTTCGAGGATTGGGAGAAGGACACGTACGACGGGTGGACCGTCACCGGTGACGCGTTCGGTGCAGGCCCGGTGCGGCCCCTCGACGTACCGAATCTGATGAAACGGTTCGGCGATCTGAACGTGTCCGGGACGCGGTTCGTCACGTCGTACGACTTCCGTGGTGGCGTGAACGACGGGTCGACCGGGAAGCTGACGAGCCGCGAGTTCACCGTCGAACGCCGGTACGTCGCGGTCGGCGTGAGCGGCGGACGTCATCCCGGCGAGACGTGCGTCAACGTACTCGTCGACGGGCAGGTCGTGGCGTCGGCGGCGGGCGACGAGAGCGAGCCGTTGGTCGCACACATGCTGGACGTCGGCGCGTTCGCCGGCCGCGCGGCGCGGATCGAGATCGTTGACGCGCACTCGGGTGCGTGGGGGCACATCAGTTGCGATGCGATCGTGTTCACGGATCGTCCGGACATCGTGTTCGAGACCTGGGACAAGTCGACGTACGACGGGTGGACCGTGACAGGTGACGCCTTCGGTTCGGGCCCGGTGACCGCGGCCGAGACGCCCGACGGGTTCCGGCGGCCGTTCGGGGTGCGGACCGAGCTGAACGTGAGCGGGCGGTTCGTCACGTCGTACAACTTCCGCGGCACCGGCGACCCGGATCGGTACACGGGCTCGCTGACCAGCCGCGACTTCGTCATCGAGCGCCGGTTCGTCACCGCGTGGGTCGGCGGCGGGCACCACAAGGGCGAGACCTGTTTGAACGTCGTCGTCGACGGACAGGTGGTGGCCTCGGCGACGGGGACCGACATCGAGCCGCTGACCGCGGTGTCGATGGATGTAGGCGCGTTCGCTGGTCGCACGGCTCGGATCCAGATCGTCGACGACAACACCGGCGGCTGGGGTCACGTCAACGTGGACCGGATCCTCTTCAGCGACCGGCCGATCCGCCGGCAGCCGGTCGCGGAACGCCCGGACGGTGGCACCTTCGCGCTCGCCGCGCTGACTCCGGGCGGCGACCGGTCCAACGGCGCCGAGGCGACCGCGCAGGTCGTCGTACGGCCGTCGATCGTCGACTGGACGACGATCGACGCGCTCTTCGACTCGGCCGCCGGACCCGCGGACTCGGACGGTCCGCAGGCCGGGACCGTCGCGGTGACGGTCGCCTTGCCGCCGGGGGCGTCGCGGACGATCCGGTTCGCGTACGGCTGGTTCTTCCCGAACCCAGAGCGCGAGCTGTTCGCCGAACTCGTCGACGCCTCGACATTCCGCCGGCACTACGCGACCCGCTTCTCCTCGGCGCGTCAGGTCGTCGAGTACATCGTTCGTGAGGTGGACCGTCTCGAGCGCGACACGAAGCTCTGGGTGCAGACCTGGTACGACGACTCGTCGCTGCCGCACTGGTTCCTCGAACGGACCCTCGCGCCGGCATCCACGCTCGCCACGAGTACGTGCTACCGCTGGGACAACGGACGTTTCTACGCCTGGGAAGGGACGTACTGCTGCGCCGGCACCTGCGAGCACGTCTGGAACTACGCGCAGGCGATCGGCCGGCTGTTCCCCGAGTTAGAACGCGACACCCGGGAAAGGGTCGACCTCGGCATCGCGTTCCGCCCGAGCGGCGAGATCGGCAACCGCGGCGAGGCCGGCGACGCGTCGACCTCGTTCGCCGACGGTCAGACCGGGACGATCCTGCGGATCTACCGCGAACACCAGATGAGCAAGGACTCCACGTTCCTGCGCCGGGTCTGGCCGCGGGTCCGGACGGCCGTCGAGTTCCTGATCACGCACCGGGACGGGCCGGACGAGGGCGGGATCTTCCGCGGCAGCCAGTGGAACACGCTCGACACGGAGTGGTTCGGCGAGGTGCCGTGGATCAGCGGCCTGTACGTCGCCGCGCTCCGGGCCGCCGCTGCGATGGCGGGTGACCTCGGCGACAGTGCTAGCGCTGCTAGATACGCGACGATCGCCGGTCGCGGGTCGACGTACCTGTCGTCGCTGTGGAACCAGGAGTACGGGTACTACGTGCAGAAGGTCGACCCGGCGCATCCGACGGCCGAGAACAGCAACCGCGGGTTGTTCATCGACCAGATGTACGGGCAGACGTACGCGGCCCAGCTCGGGCTGCCCCGGGTGTTCCCGGCCGATCGGGCGCGGACGGCGCTGGGACGCTTGTACGAGTCGAACTTCCGCGCCGATCCGTGGACGTACCGGCCGCCGGGGATCGGGGCCGGGCGGGTGTACACGACCGAGGGGGAGAGCGGCGTGATCATGGCGACCTGGCCACACGGCGGGTCGTCCGAGACACGCGGGCTGATGTACTTCAACGAGGTGTGGACCGGGCAGGAGTACCAGTTCGCCGCGCACCTGTTCTCCGAGGGCATGACCGCGGAGGCGCTGGCTGTCACACGGGCGATGTACGAGCGCTACTCGGCCGAGAAACGCAACCCGTACAACGAAATCGAGGCCAGCGACCACTACGCCCGCGCAATGATGAGCTACGGCACCTACCTCGCCGCCTGCGGCTACGAGTACCACGGCCCTCGTGGTCACCTCGGCTTCGCACCCCGCATCCACCCGGAGAACTTCCGCTGCGCCTTCACCGCGGCCGAAGGCTGGGGCCTCTACCGCCAACGCCGTACACCGAACTCCCTCTCCGCAACCATCGACGTCCGCTACGGCCGCCTGACCCTCAATACCCTCTCCTTCGAAACAACCACACCCCCACGCCAGGTCGAGCTCCACCTCGACCGCGAACGCCTCCCCGCCCATCTAGTTGCCACCGGCAACCGCACCGTAGTCACCCTCACCCACCCAGCAACCCTCACACCCGGCCAGACCCTGAACGCAACCCTCACCTAGCTCCAGCCCGCCCCCAACCGTCACCCCCACATCGCCCACCTTGTGCACCAGATCCGCACAACAACGACCTCGGCACACGGATCTGGTGCACAAAGACAGCCCCCCGGCGCCGGGGTACGGCGGTCAGTCGCTGGCAGTCCTTCTCGCCGAACAGCGCCAGCCTGGTTCGTGGCGCGATCGCCCGGGTGATCGGGCTGGTGGTGGGACGGCTGCTCGCGGCGGTGGGATGTGCACGCTCGACAGGTAGTGCACCGGCGAGACGCTGTACGCACGGACAAGTTCACGCTCAGGTGCACTACCCCACCACCCGATACATCCTGTCGAGCTTGCACATCACACCCGGCCCCGCGGCCCTGGAACCCGGCGACCACCCACGCATCAGTCACAAGACTGGATATCCCCTCCTGTTGGGGGTTCTCCGTTGGTACTAGAGGGGAGAACCCCCAACACGAGGGGATATCCAGTCCCGTGCGCGGGTGCCGAGGGTCGGCCATCCGGTGACTCCCGGCTCAGCCCACCCGCACATGCGCCACAAGGGCCGCCTGAGGCAAAGGTGTCGCGGCTTGTGCGCCGGGGAGCTGAGGCGATGCTGCGGATTCGTGTGGATCAGGTGGCTGCGGCGGTGGCCAGGAGGAACCAGCCGGTGTGGGGGATCCATTGTTCGGCCCAGCGCCAGGACTCGCCTGTTGGGGCGTCGGGTGGGAGGAAGGCTAGGTCTTGTTCGTTGGTCCAGCCGGAGGTGATGCCGTTGACGATGCCGCCGGGGAGGTTAGGGAAGTCGGAGTGGTACTCGGGGTTGTTCCGGCCGCGGCCCTGCAGCATGCATATGTCGTACGGGTTGCGGCCCAGGATCCACGCCAGTTGGTCGTTGGCGAATATCTGGAATCGCAGGCGATCGGCGGCGGCCACTCCGTCGGCTCGGGCGCAGGCGCTGGCGGCGGCGGAGAGGGAGGCGATGGCGGCGTTCTCGCCTTGCCACCAGTAGCCGGTCTCGTTCTCGTGGGGGAAGAAGAACTGGTCGAGGGCGTTGCGTGGGTAGCCGAAGGGGTTGGGTACGGCGGATGTTCGATCGAGTACGTCGAGCATCGCGCGCACCGCTGTCGCGCGGGCGTGCTCCGCTTGGCGGGTCGTGGGGAACACCTCCGCGAACCGCAGCAGCGCGAGGATCGGCAACCCCGGCTCGACCGCATGCACAAACGCCCGACCACCCTCGTCGCCCCGAAACCACCCCGGACCATCACCCGACGACACGTACCGCGCCACCAACGAATGAGCCCGCCGCCAAGCGGAGTCAGCCACCGCGGCAATCCGATCCTCCGCACCAACCGCCCCGTCCCCGCGAACCGCCTCGTCCCCGCCAACCACCCCGTGCCCGCCCGTCGTGCGGAGGGCGGCGGCTAGTTCGGTGGTGCCTAGGAGGGCGCAGTAGTCGTCGATGATCGACTCGGTGTTGTCGAAGAGGTAGTTGCGGTTGTGTTGTTCTAGGTGGGTGAAGGCTTCGTAGGCCGCCTCGAGGTACGTCGCGCGGGTGTAGTCGCCGTCGGTCTCGGTGGTGGAGGCTCGGGCGAGGGCCGCGATCGCGAGGCCGGCGCCGTGGCGGTACGCGGCCTGGTAGCGCGACGTACGGACGGAGTTCTGGAGAGGTGCGGTGACGAACCGCTCGTCCAGCTGCTTGGTGAGGGCGTCGAAGATGCCGGTGTAGAAGTATCCGTCGGGGGAGCGGAACCGGATCAGGAAGTCCGCGCCGAACAACGCCTCGTCGCGCAGGCGCGTACTGAGGAGCCGAGTCAGCGCAGGGTGATGCGCCGCGATCTCGTCCCGCGCCGCCAGCATCGCCCAGGCACACAACGGGATCTGCTGCGGGCTCATCGTGGACGTGTAGGTCAAATGAGACAAGAACTTGCTGGTGTCCCCGCTCGCGTCCAGCCACCCGCCGCGGGCGTCCACCGTTGTATCCAAGTCACCCCACAACCGGGCGGTCCGGTCCTTGCGGTCGATCTCGCCGCTGGAGCGCATCGCCTTGAAATACGCCAGTACGTCGGACATCGTCTGCCGCTGCACCCGATCCGCCTCGATCACGAACGGTGCGGACTCCACCGGCCCGACGCGCACCGTGTAGGTGCCGGGTGGAAGGTCGTCGGGCAGGACGATCCGCGAGCAGGCGCCAATGCTCCACCCCGGCACCTGCTCTGCAGGCCCAGGACTGAGTGGAACAGTCCGAGGACCCGCCAACACGGCGTCCCTGGATACACCGAGAAGCACGACGGCGCGCCCGGGGCCGGTTCCGAAACCGAGGTGCGGGACGAGGATCTGCATCAGTCCGCGTCGGCCTCCGCAACGTGGCAGGCGGCCTCGTGGTTCGGTCCGAGGACCCGGAGCAGCGGTGTCTCCGAGTGGCAACGGTCCACGGCGAGTGGGCAGCGCCAGCGGAAACGGCAGCCGGGTGTCGGGTCGATGACCTTCGGCGGTTCGCCGGTGTCGCCTTCGATGCCGGTGCTCAGCGGCGCGCGTGGATCGGGCACGGCGCCGAGGAGCAGGTCCGTGTACGGGTGCTTCGGGTTCTGCAGGACCGACTCGGTCGGACCGGTCTCGACGACGTGTCCGGCGTACATGATCATCAACCGGTCGGCGACGTACCGGGCCGAAGCGATGTCGTGGGTGATGTAGAGGAACGAGACGCCCTGCGACTCCCGCAGCTCCGCCATCAGGTTCAGCAGCCCGATCCGGATCGACACGTCCAGCATCGACACCGGCTCGTCGGCGAGGATCAGTTTCGGTTTGTGTGCGAGCGCCTGCGCGAACCCGATCCGTTGCCGTTGGCCACCACTCAGCTCGTACGGGTACCGGTTCATGATGTCACCGGCCGGTGACAGTCCGACCGCCTCGATGACCCGCTCCGCCTCCTCGAGCCGCTGCTGCCGGTTCAGCTCCGGCCGGTGCAGCTTCAGCGAACGCAGTACGCCGTGCGACACCCGGAACGCCGGGTTCAGCGAGCTGAACGGGTCCTGGAACACCATCGGTACGTCGCCCCGGTAGGACAACTGGTCCTTCCGGGAGCGGTACGTCGACATCGCCCGCCCCTGGTAGAAGATCTCGCCGCTCGTCGGCTTGTAGACCCCTGCCAGCAGCCGCGCGATCGTACTCTTGCCGCTCCCGCTCTCACCGGCCAGCGCGACGATCTCCTGCCGCCCGATCGAGAAGTTGACCTCGTCGACCGCGTGCAGCATCTGCCGTGAGAAGCCCCGCCCGACCCGGAAGTGCCGGGTCAGTTCCTTTGCCTCGAGCAACGGTGCGCCGGCGGAATCGGTCTCACCGGGTACGACGTCCACCGCGGTCATCGAGCCTCCTCCCGCACGAGATCAGGGGCGTGCAACAGGCAGCGCGCCTGCACTGCGCCCACCTGGTAGAGCTCCGGCTCGATCTTCGGGCAGTCCTCGAACGCCTTCGGGCAGCGCGGCTGGAACCGGCAGCCGGGTGGCGGATCGGCCAGGTTCGGCGGACTGCCCGGGATGCCCGTCAACGGCACCTTTGGGCCGCGGATCGACGGGAACGCGTCCAGCAGCCCGGCGCTGTACGGATGCTCCGGATGATCGAACACCGCGCGCGTGTCGCCGAACTCGACGACCTGCCCGGCGTACATCACCACCAGCTTGTCCGAGAAATGACTCACCAGTGACATGTCGTGCGTGACGAAGATGACCGCGAACCCGAGCTGCCTCTGCAGTTCCTTGATCTGCACCATCAGCGACCGTTGCGCGACCACGTCGAGAGCGGACGTCGGCTCGTCCATGATGATCAGGTCAGGCGTGAACAGCAGCGCCATCGCGATCATCGCCCGCTGCCGCATGCCGCCGCTGAGCTGGTGCGGGTAGCTGTTCAGATGGATCGGGTCGATCCCGACCAGCCGCAGTACCTCGGCCGGCCGCCCGTCGGCGACCGGCTCGTCGTGCGCCATGATCGTGTCCCGGAACTGCGCGCCGATGCTCTTCACCGGGTTGAGCGCGTTCATCGCGCTCTGCATCACGACCGAGAAGTCGCGCCACCGCAACGCGGACAGCTTCTTCTCGCTCATCGTCACCAGGTTCTGGCCCTGGAACGTCACGCTCCCACCGGTGATGGCGGCCGGCGAGCTAAGCAGTTGCGCGATCGCGAACAGCAGCGTCGACTTGCCGCAGCCGGACTCGCCGACGACGCCGACGAACTCACCGGCGTGTACGTCGAGATCGACGTGGTCGACCGCGACGACCGGGCGGTCCCCGGTGTCGTACTCGACGGTCAGATCCCGGACTTCGAGAAGTGGCCCGCTGTCAAGACTTGGCACGTCGCCTCCGAACCGGCCGCAGCGCGGGGTTGCTGATCTCGTCGAACGCGTAGTTGAGCAGGGCGAACGACACACCGAGCAGCGCGACCGCGAGCCCCGGTGAGAGCGCCCACGCGGGCAGGCCGTTCACCAGGGCGCCCTGGTTCTGCGCCCAGTAGAGCATCGTGCCCCAGCTGAGTGAGTTGGGATCGCCGAGCCCGAGGAACTGCAGGCCGGCGGCGGTGAGCACGGAGTACAGCGCCGCGCCGAGGAAGTTCGCGACGATCAGCGAGATCATCGTCGGCAGCACCTCGACGACGATGATGTACGACGATCGCTCGCCGCGCACCCGCGCCGACTCCAGGAAGTCCCGGTTCCGCAGCGACAACGCCTGCGCCCGCATCTGTCTGGCCCCGTACGACCACCCGGTCAGGATCAGCACGATGATGATCACGGTCAGGTTGCCCTTACCGGCGTACGTCGCCAGCACGATGATCAGCGGGAACGTCGGGAGCACCAGGAAGATGTCGGTCAGCATCGACAGCCCGTCGTCCGCGAACCCGCCGAGGTACGCCGCCGAGACGCCGATGATCACCGACAGGATCGTCGCACCGAGACCGGCGACGACCGCGATCACCAGCGACTCCCGGGTGCTGTAGATCAGCTCGGCGTACACGTCCTGTCCGAGGCCGGTCGTACCGAGCCAGTGCGCGCCGGACGGTTTCGCCAGTGGCGTGTCGCCGATCGCGCGTGGATCGCCGTGAAACCCGGGCGTGAACAGTTGTGGGAACACTGCGAGCAGGATGAACAGGATCAGCAGCGCCGCCCCCACCATGGCCTTGCGGTTCCGCAGGATCGCCCGGAACAGACCACCCCGCGGCCGTCGGGTAACGGTCGGCGCCGGGGCAGCGGTGCCGGCAACAATTGCACTCATCGTCATTACCCCTTCGTCCGGGCGCGCGGGTCGAGCAGGAACACCGCGAAGTCGCAGAGCAGGACACAGATCAGGACCGCCAGCGTCACCAGCAGGAACAGGGCCTGCAGCAACGGATAGTCGGTACTCACCGTGGCGTTGTAGAACATGTAGCCGAGTCCCGGGTAGTTGAAGACGTACTCGACCAGGATCGTTCCGGAGATCACGAAACCGAGCGACATCGCGAACCCGGACAGGTTGGGCAGGAATGCGTTGCGGCCGGCGTACCCGAACATGATCTTGCGGTTCGGGATGCCCTTCGCACGTGCCATCCGGACGTAGTCCTCGGCGAGCGTGGTGACCATGTTGTTCCGCATCGTCAGGATCCAGCCGCCGACCGCCGTGATCAGGATCGTGGCGGCCGGCAGGATGCCGTGCTTGATCACGCTCCAGACGAACTCACCGGTGAACCCGGGGGTCAGGCTCTGGTCGTAGTTGAAGTCGTTGGGCAGCACCGGATTGTTGCCGATCGCAAAGAACGAGATCAGCAGCAGCGCCACCCAGAAGTACGGCAGCGCCGAGGTGACGATGAACACCGGCGGCACGATCCCGTCGATCAGACCGCCGCGCCGCCAGCCAGACACCGTACCGATGAGCGTGCCGAGGAGGAACGCGAGCACGGTCGAGATGCCGACCAGCCCGAGCGTCCACGGCAACGCGTCACCGATCAGCGTCGTCACCGGTACGCCGAGACTGCTGCCGATCGACACACCCCAGTGCCCGGTGACCATCGACCTCAGGTACTCGCCGTACTGCAGCAGGATGTTCTTGTCCGGATCGAAGCCGAACTCGGCCAGCACGGTGCGCAACTGCTCGGGCGTCACCACCGCGCCGCCCTTGCTCAGCCGTTGCCGCAGTGCTTCCTCGGGGCTGCCCGGCATCATCCGCGGGATGAAGAAGTTCAGCGTCATCGCCGCCCACAGCGTGAGCACGAAGAACCCGAGGCGTCGTATCAGGTACCGCACTCCCACCAACTCCTCGTGCTCACGCTACGCAGTCCCTTACTTTTGGGCGGACTTCGAGTACAGGTTGGTCAGCACCTGACCGACATCAGGGATGTTGTACGGCGCGGGCTGCGCGTACGGGTCGTCCTGCGTCGGCCAGCCCTGCAGGTCCTTGGTGTTGTACTGGTACCAGTCGACCGACTCGGTGGTCGGGATCAGCGGCACGTCCTTGATCATGTACGACGAGATCTGCTTGATCAGCTTGACCTGCGTGTCCGGGTCCGCCGCGGCGTACTGGTCGAACAGCTTGTCCACCTCGGGCTTCATGTACCGCGAGTAGTTACTGTTCGCCTGCTTGCCGATCGGCGCGGAGTTCTTCGAGTAGAGCAGCTGCCGCAACTCGTAGTACGGCGTCGGTCCACCGGACAGGCTGGAGTACGCGAGGTCGTAGTCACCGGTGTACAGCTTCTGGTTGTACGACTGCTGCTGCAGGTCCTGGATCGTCAACTCGATCCCGACCTTCGCGAGCTGCTGCTTCACGACCGCCAGCGACGCGTCCCAGTCGGTGTACCCGGTGACCGTGATGACGTTCAGCTTCAGCGGGTTCGACTCCGAGTACCCGGCGGTCTGCAGGAGCTGCTTCGCCTTGTCCGGGTTCGGCTTGTCATACCCCGCCGCGGTCAGCGCGTCCTTGTCGAAGTACTTGTCGAACGTCGGGGTGACGACACCGGTCTGGTTCGCGGCCGGCTGGTACCCGCTCTCACCGATCTTGGAGATCTGCTCCCGGTCGAGCGCGTACGCGATCGCCTGCCGGACCTCGAGCTTGCTGGTCGCCGGACGGGACGGGTCGTTGTTCGGGACCAGGGCGACGTTCGCGGTCGGCGGGAACCAGTAGTTGTTTTCCGGCGACTTGTTCTTGTAGAAGTTGTCGATGTTCGGGATGTACTGCCCGCCCCACTGCGCTTTGCCGCTGGCGAGGTCGAGGTTGGCCGGGTTGTTGTCCAGGTACGCCGGGTACTGGACCTTCTGCACGTACGGCTTGCCCGGCTGCCAGTAGTTGCTGTTAGCAACGTACGAGATGTTGTTGGAGGTGCAGGACTCGACCGTGAACGCCCCGGTGCCGACCGGCTTCGGGTTCGCCCAGGTGGCCGGCTTCGACGCGGCCTCACCCGTGGACCAGATGTGCTTGGGCACGATGCCGACCTGGTTCGCGAAGTTGAAGAAGTACGGCTCGGCCGCGGCCTTGAACTTCAGCGTGACCTTGTTGCCGGCGGCCGTCACGCTGGTCAGGCCGGCGCCGGTCCACAGCGAGTACAGATCGAGGGCGGGCTGCTCCTTCATCCGGTTGAAGGTGTAGACGACGTCGTCGGCGCTGAACGGCTGCCCGTCGCTCCACTTCACGCCGTCGCGGATCGTGAAGACGATCGAGTCCTTGGCCGGCGACCAGCTGAAACCGGTGGCCAGCATCGGCGTGGTGGCGCCGGCCTTCAGTACGTTCACGAACGTCAGCGGCTCGTAGACGAAGCCGAGTGCCTGCTGGTTGACGGCCGGGTTGAACGGGTTGAACTGGCACGGCCAGGTCTGCCCGCCGACGTTGGCGATCGTGACCGTGCCGCCCTGCTTGTGCTCTCCCGTACTGCCACCGCCGCTGCTCGTCGACGACGTCGGGTTGGACGACGCCGCCCCGATCGGCTTGTCCCCACCGCCGCATCCGGCGGTCAGTGCGCCGACCGCCAGGCCGGCGACGGCGATGCGTGTGATGCCCCTCATCGTCTCTGCCTTTCGCTACTGGAAATCCTGCTCATGCGAATGCTTCGGTGCCGAGGTCGACTCCTGCGGCCTCGACGCCGAGGGCGAGCGCCCCGATCAGCGGTGCGTCCGTGGGAAACCGTGCCACCGACAGTTCCGGCGGAAACGGGACGGCTGCGTCGAGGGCGCGACGCAGGCCGGGTTCGAGCTGGTCCCAGGACCGGACCAGCCCGCCGCCGACGACGATCCGGGACGGATCGACGGCGATGGCCAGGTTGGCCAGGTGCGTGGCCAGTTCCCGGACGAACTCGTCGGTGAGGACGGCGGCGTCCGGGTGGGTCCGCGCCATCGTGAAGACGTCGGCGGCCGTGACCGGTCGCCCGAGCCGGGCGGTCCCGGTGGTCTCGAGCGCCTGGCCGCTGACGACGTGTTCCAGGATCGTGCGCTGGTCGCCGGCGACGTACACGTCGGCGGAGGAGCGCAGGTTGTAGCCGATCTCGCCGGACGCGCCGTGCGCGCCGGTGATCACGGTGCCGCCGGCAACGATCGCGATCGCGAGACCGGTGCCGAGATTGACGTAGAGCCCCGGGTCGCAACCGGTCAGTGCACCCCAGCGCAGCTCGGCCGCCGCGGCCGCCTTGACATCGGTCGCCAGCCGCACCGGTACGCCGGGAAACGCGTCGCGGATCAAGCGCCCGAAGGGGAGTTCGCCCCAGCCGGGAAAGGTAGGAGCCAGTTCCACGCGGTCGTCGTACGGGATGCCGAGTGTCGCCGCGCCGACACCGGCGAGGTCATGATCGGGCGCGACCTCCGCGAGGAGTTCGCGCGCTGCGGTCAGGCCGCGGGTCATCGCTTCCGCGGCACCGGCGCCGTCCCGGCTCTCGATGGTCGTCGCGCCCAGGCGGCGACCGGACAGGTCCCCGACCGCGAGGGCGATCTTCGTGCCGCCGAAGTCCAGCCCCAGAACGGCCGGTGTCGAAACCACGGGGTGGCACCTCCTCGCGCCGACCAATAGAATCGATAGGAAACTAACTTAACTATCATCGGCACCACAAGGGATTGCCAGAACTTGTTGGCCGAGTTGTCCGAGTTGTTAGCGAGCGAGGGGGTAAACGTGACCGTCGTTGCCGGAGGCGCCTCGGCTGCGCGCCCGCAGCTGATCCGTGAGATCAACGAGCAGGTGCTGCTCGACCACATCCGACGGTCCGGGCCGATCTCCCGTACCGAGCTCGCCGGGCTCACCGGCCTGTCGAAGCCGACAGTGTCCGCGGCGCTGAGCTCACTGGAGCGGACCGGTCTAGTGCACGTGACCGGCCAGCGCACCGGCGTACCCGGGCCGGCGGCCAGTCTGTACGAGGTACGGCCTGAAGCGGGGTTCGTGCTCGGGCTCGACGTCGGGCGTGAGTACTTGCGCGGTGGGATCGCGGATCTCGCGGGGACGGTGCGCTCGCGGTTGAGCGTGCGGACCAAGGCGGGTGACGCTCTGGCGCGCATCCAGGAGCTCGTGGATCTGACCGCGGCCCTCGCCGCCGACGCCGGTATCGAGGTCACGCAACTCACGCAGACCGTGCTCGGCAGTCCCGGTGTCTACGATCCCCGGCTCGACGCGCTGACTTTGACCGGCCGACTGTCCGGCTGGGATTCGCCGGCGACACTGACCGCGCTGCGTGAGCGCTTCGGTCCGTCGCTGATGATCGAGAACGATGTGGATGCGGCGGCCATCGCGGAGCGGGCGCATGGTCATGGCCGGGATGTGGACAGCTTCGCGTTCGTCTCGGTCGGTACCGGTATCGGGATGGGCCTGGTGCTCGACGGCAAGCTGCGGCACGGGTCGCACGGTGTGGCGGGAGAGATCGGGTACTTGCCGTTCACGGAGGGCAGCGGCAGTGACCCGCGGGACGCGCGGAAGCGTGGCGGGTTCGATGCGTCGGCGTCGGCGGCTGCCGTCGTACGGGCGGCGCGGCGGGCCGGTGTCCGTGGGGCGTCGACTGCAGAGAAGGTGTTCGCTGCTGCGGTCCGGGGCGATGCGCTCGCAGCCGCGGTCGTCGCCGAGGAGGCGTTGCTCGTGGCGAAGGCGGTCTGCACGGTGATCACGGTGGTCGATCCGGATCTGGTCGTGCTGGGCGGCGGTATCGGGCAGGCGCCGGGCTTCCTCGAAGCCGTCACCAAACAACTGCGTCAGCTCGCCCCGGTGATGCCAGAGGTGAAGGCGAGTGTGCTCGGCACCGAGACGGTGGTGGCGGGCTGCCTCGCCGCAGGACTCGATCGGGCCTGGCAGACACTCGTCGGCAACTCAGCCGGAAACTCGGCCGGCTAACCGGACGCAAACCGTCCGCAATGGCTACTAGGGTGCGAGCCATGGCTATCGCAATGTACCCAAGCTTCGTCATGGACTGTCCGGACGCCGCCCGGCTCGGGCAGTTCTACGGCGAACTGCTCGGCTGGAAGGTCGAGTCGCGTGAAGGATGGGCGGAGGTCCGCCCGGAGGACGGGAGCAACTGCATCTGCTTCCAGCAGGTGGAGAACTACAAGGCGCCGACCTGGCCGACCCAGGACGTGCCACAACAGCTGCACCTCGATGTCATGGTGCGGGATCTCGACGAGGCGGAGCCGGAGGTACTGGCCATCGGCGCGACCAAACCCGACCACCAGCCCGGTACGTCGTTCCGCGTCTTCCTGGACCCCGCTGGACACCCGTTCTGCCTGTGTGTCGACTGACCTTAGGCTGAGGGGGTGACGAGCTGGCGGGAGGAGCGACGGCAGGCGGCGGTCGAGCATGCCGCCGCCCTGGAACGTAAGAAGGCATCCGAGAGCGCTCAGGCGCGGGAGTTGCTGGCCGGCTTCATCGCGACGTTGAAAGAGCGTGGCGTCGAGCCTGAGCAGTTGCGTGCTCAGGTGATCGGCTCGAACGCCAGCTACCGTACCGATCTCATCGGGTGGTACCTGCGCCGCAACCGCTCGCTCGCCGTGGACGTCGACGGGAACTTCTACATCCTCGGCGTACCCGCCAGCCTCAAGTCCCGTGTCGCCGGCGTCCACGTGGTCCCGTCCGACCCGCCGCTCGTCGTCGGGCAGGGCGCCCGCGACGGCGAGTCGATGCCGCTCGCCGAGCTGCTACGCCTTCGGCTCGAGTCCTAAAACACTCGCGATCAACGCCGTACCGGGTGCTGTTCGGCCGCCCGGACCGGGGGACGGCGCGACATCGTCCATCTGCAACGCCTCTCCGCACTCCGAGCAGCAGACCGTCGGGGTCGTGACCTTGCCGCAGGTCGTGTGGGTGAACCGGATCGGTTGGCCCGCCGGAGGAGTCGCCCAGCGGTCGCCCCACGCAGTCAGGGCCATCAGGATCGGCACGAGCTCCTGCCCCGCGTCGGTCAGCTCGTAGCTGTAGCGCACCGGGTTCTGCTGGTACGGCGTACGTCGTACCAACCCGCCGTCGACGAGCGTCGCGAGCCGGTCGGTGAGCAGGTTGCGCGAGATCCCGAGGTCCGCGACGAACTGGTCGAAGCGGTTCAGGCCCAGGTAGAGATCGCGCAGCACCAAGGGTGTCCACCAGTCGCCGATCAGCTCCAGGGACTGGGCGAGCGAGCAGTGCATCGAGGCGAAGCTGGTGTTCCGCATGGCCGCATCATCTCCCTCCTTCTTTCCGGCATCGGACCAGGTCTAGTCAGTTGCAGCATTGAACTCACCAAGCCTACGCTGCCGGTATGGGCATTTACCACGGAATCGTCGCGCGGCAGGTGCGGAACGCGTTCGCGCAGATCAGTGCGGGCAACTGGGAGGCGATGGTGGCCGGGATGGCGCCGTCGTTCACGTACCGGTTCTACGGAGATCACGCGCTCGGCGGCGAGCGGCGTACGCACGAGGCGTTACGGCGCTGGTGGGAGCGATGCTTCCGGCTGCTTCCGGGAACCCAGTTCGAGGTCCAGGACGTGGTGGTTGCCGGCTGGCCGTGGAACACGCACGTCGCGACCGCGGTCACCGTGCACGTGAACGTCGTCGACGGGTCGACGTACGAGAACGTCGTCCACCAGTTCCTGACGATCAAGTGGGGCAAGATCACCGAGGTCCGCACCCTCGAGGACACAGCCGTCCTGCAGCGCACCCTCGACCGCCTGGCCGCGGCCGGCTACGCCGAAGCGCACGCGGAGCCGATCGTCGGCTGAGCCCTGTTTTGATTTGGGTTTTGCGGTCACGGCCGGAAACTCGGGTGCGTTTTGTCGGTGGTCGCGACTACGGTCGGTCGAGTGCTGATACTGCTGCGGTACGGAGTGCGGGTTGCTCCTGGAGGCACGCTTCTGACGATGGGTGTGGCCGTCCTCGGCTCGTTGCTGGGGATGGCGGTCACGTTGCTGACCGGCCGGGTCGTCGGAGCGGTTCCAGGGGTGATCGACGGCGGCCCGGGCGCGATGCCGATCGGCGAGTTCGGCTGGCTGCTCGGCTGGCTGCTCGCGGTCTTCGTCATCGACAGCCTGAGGCCGGCGGTGCAGCAGGTCGCGTCATTGGTGATGGACGCCGGCCTGGTCCGCGCGATCGGCACCGGCATCACCGAGCCGCTCCTCACACCGCGCAGGATCGAGCACCTGGAGGACTCCGAAGTACTGGACGTCCAGGAGCGCGCGACAGGCAAGGGCGGCTTCCACCTCGCGCAGGGACTGGGACAGTTGCCGTGGCTGATCGCGAGCCGGGTGACGCTGGTCGGCTCCGCGGTGATCGTCGGCGCGATGTTCGCCTGGTGGGTGGCGGCGATGCTCGTCGCGGTCACGCTGCTCCTGGAGTGGTACGCCGGACGCCGGATCGAGCGTGAGGTCGACGTCTGGTGGGGCAACACCGAGGAGCAGCGCCGGGCTAGCTACCTCTTCAACCTGGGCATGCGCGACGCGCCGAAGGAGTTGCGCGTCTTCGGTCTGCACAACTGGCTCGTGGAGCGGTATGTCCGCGAATGGACGGGCGGCTACCGCCCCGTCTGGGCACGCCGCCGGCAGAACGCGAAGTGGTCGTTGCTGATCGGCGGCGTCCACCTGATCGCCAACGGCGTCGCGATCCTCGCCGTCGGCCGCGCCGCGTACAACGGCACGCTGCCGCTGACGCAGGTCGCGACCACGCTGCCGGCGATCCTCGCGATCGGTCAGGCGAACAACGGGTACGGCGTGGCGCAGGTGCGGCGCGGACTCTCGGCGTACCGCGCGATGCGGGACCTCCCGGGGACGATCGCCGAGCGGCACCCGGAGCCGGTCGTGACCACTCTGTCCGGGAAGCACCGGATCGCGACGATGCCGGCCCGCGAGATCCGGTTCGAGAAGGTGAGCTTCCACTACCCGGGCTCCGACCTCGCCGTCCTGCGCGACCTCGACCTCACGATCCGGGCGCACGAGGCGCTTGCGCTGGTCGGCGTCAACGGTGCCGGCAAGTCCACGCTGGTGAAGCTGCTCGGTGGCGCGTACAAGCCGACGAGCGGGCGGATCCTTGTCGACGGTGTCGATCTCGCGGAGCTGGACCTGGCCGCATGGCAGCGGCGGGTGGCGGCGATCGTGCAGGACTTCCTGCGGTTCCCGTTGTCGGTGACGGACAACGTCGTGTTCGGCGCGGTCGAGCGCGCGGGTGACGAGCTCACGCTGGCCAGGGTCGCGCGCGAGTCGGGGATCGACGAGGTGGTGCGGCGCCTGCCGAAGGGTTGGGACACCGTGCTGGACAAGACGTTCGACGGCGGCGTCGACCTGTCCGGTGGGGAGTGGCAGCGGGTCGCGCTGGCTCGGGCGTTGTTCGCGGTGCACGCGGGAGCAGGTGTTCTGGTGCTGGACGAGCCTGCCGCGGCGCTCGACGTACGGGCCGAGGCGGAGCTGGTCGAGCGCTACCTGGAGCTGACGTCCGGGGTGGCGTCGTTGATCATCTCGCACCGATTCTCGGTGGTGCGCAATGCGGATCGGATCTGTGTGCTGTCCGACGGCCGGATCGTCGAGGACGGCACGCACGAGGAGCTGCTGGCGCAGGACGGCGAGTACGCCGGGATGTTCCGGCTCCAGGCCGAGCGGTACGTGACGGGACCGGAGGCAGTCGATGCGTAGCCTGCGGATCCTCTCGCTGTGGTTGTCCACGTCCTTCCGGGCCGCGCCCGGTCTGATGGCGATCTCGACTGTGCTCGCCGCGGCGCGCGCGGTGACGGCGCCGACCCAGACGTACGGCGTGAGCCGGCTCGTCGACGGGATCGCCTCGGACCGGTCGAGCACGATCGCGCTGGGTATCGCCATCATCATCGGCGGCCTGGCGGTGTCATTCCTCGCCGACGGACTCGGGTGGCCGCTGCAGGACACCGCGCAGGAGAAGATGGCCGGCCGCGTCCACGCGGACCTGCTGGACGTGACGACCGGGATCCCCGGGTTGTCGCACCACGAGCGACCTGACGTCGCCGACCGGCTCGAGCTGGTGCGCGAGAAGGCGTGGCGGATGGGCGTCGGCGCCGAGGTGCTGCTGTGGGCGTTCGGCACGGTGACCAACACCATCACCGTCCTCACGCTGCTCGGGTCGGTGCATCCGGTGCTGCTCCTGCTGCCGTTGCTGGGCGGTGCGCGGATCTGGTCGGCGTACCTGAGCAGCACGCGGCAGAGCAAGGCGTGGGAGGACTCGATGCCGCAGGAGCGGCTCGTCGACAAGCTGATCGAGATGGCGAAGGACCCGCGGACCGGCCTCGAGCTGCGCGTGTTCGGGCTCGGAAAGATCTTGCTGGACAGGATCTTCACGTTGCAGACCCAGCGGTTCGATCGCCGGGTCGAGGCCGCGCGCTGGGGCGGGAAGGTGGACGGCTCGGTGCGGCTCGTGTTCGGTCTCGCGTACGCCGCGGCGATCGTCTGGGTCGTCGCGCGGGCGCGGAACGGGCAAGCGTCCGCGGGAGACGTCGTACTCGTGCTGCTGCTGGCGCCGCAGGTGGATCAGATGACCGGCGGTATCGCGCAGAACGTGTACTGGGTCGGTGAGGTCGTGCGCAGCTTCGGGCGGTACGACTGGCTGCGCGAGTACGCGAAGCAGAACTCGTGGCGGACCAGCGTGACGTCGGCACCGGATCGGATCAGCACCGGGATCGAGTTGCGGAACGTCGGATTCTCCTATCCTGGTTCGGATTCCGCGGTCCTGAGCGACCTGAACCTGAGCGTTCCGGCCGGATCGGCGGTCGCGTTGGTGGGGGAGAACGGCGCGGGCAAGACGACGCTGGTCAAGCTGCTCGCCCGGATGTACGACCCAACGACCGGCCAGATCCTCGTCGACGGCACGGACCTCGCGACGATCCAGCCGGACGCCTGGCGGTCGCAGTTGTCGGCCGGGTTCCAGGACTTCGTCAAGTTCGAGTTCACCGCGCGCGAGGTCGTCGGGATCGGCGACATCGAGCGGGCCGGTGACGAGGAGGCCGTACGGACCGCGGTCGGGCGCGGCGATGCCGAGTCGGTGATCGCCGGGCTGCCGCGTGGGCTGGATTCCCAACTGGGCAAGAAGTTCACCGACGGGGTCGAGCTGTCCGGCGGGCAGTGGCAGCGGCTCGCACTGGCCCGCGCGTTCATGCGCGAGCGGCCGTTGCTGTTGCTGCTCGACGAGCCGACGGCGGCCCTCGACCCGGAGGCCGAGCACCGGCTCTACGAGCAGTACGCGTCGGCCGCGAAGATCGCCGCGTCCGAGACCGGCGGGATCACCGTCCTGGTGTCGCACCGGTTCTCGACCGTGCGGATGGCGGACCTGATCGTCGTCATGCACCGCGGTCGGGTCGAAGAGGTCGGCACCCACGAGGACCTGCTCGAGGCCGGCGGTCGGTACGCCGAACTCTTCGAGCTCCAGGCCCGCGCCTACCGCTGAACCGTGACACAACTGAGAGGTCACTGAGAGGTCAGCGAAAAGGAGTCCACCCCAGTTCGCCAATAGTTAACCTTCGGTCTTCACGTGACCGTACATTGCTTTCTAATGTATTAACCATGGACGCACCGCCCTCTGTCCGTGCCCGCGGCATCATCAAGTACTTCGGCGAGGTCGTCGCACTCGACAGCGTCGACCTCGACGTCGCACCCGGCCAGATCCACGGCCTGGTGGGACCGAACGGAGCAGGTAAGACCACGCTCCTCGGTCTGCTGCTCGGCCTCGCCGTACCCGACCAAGGCTCCCTGGAGATCCTCGGTACGCCGGTCGGTCGCGCCCTCGCGGTACCCGAAGGTGTCGCCGGCTTCGTCGACGGCCCCGGCCTCTACCCCTCGATGACCGCGAAGCAGAACCTGGCCGCCCTGGCCCAGTTGCGCGGCGACGGCACGATGGATCTTGACGACGCGATCGACCAGGTCGGCCTGACCGACGTGGCCGACGACCGGGTCCGCGGCTTCTCGCTCGGCATGCGCCAGCGCCTCGGCCTCGCCGCCGCGCTGCTCACCAAACCCCGGCTGCTGATCCTCGACGAGCCGTCCAACGGCCTCGACCCGGCCGGCAAGAAGCACGTGTACGGCGTCCTCACCCGGCTGGCCGCGGCCGGTACTGCGGTGATGCTGTCGAGCCACCGGATGGACGACGTGGAGGCGCTCTGCTCCGAGGTGACGATCCTGTCCGCCGGACGCGTCGCGTTCTCCGGCCCGATCAGCAAGCTGGCCTCGGAGGACAGCGAACTCGACTACCGCGTCGTCACCTCCAACCCGGCGGCAGCGCGTCGATTGGCCCGCGAGACCAAGGGCATCCGGCTGCGCGATGAGAACGCCGTACAGGAAGGTGTCGAGTTGCTGGTGATCTCGGCGTCGGTGCCGGCGCTGGACGAGTTCGTGAAGGCGCTGGTGCGCGACGACATCGCCGTGCGGGAACTCGCGCCGGTGGTGTCGCCACTCGAGGCCGCCTTCATCGCCCTCACCGAGCAGCAGGAGACCAACTGATGACGGCCACCGTGGCTGCCCCCGAGACCCGTGAAGTCGCCCGTCCGGTACCGATCATCCGCGGGTACCGCTTCGAACTCGTCAAGCTGCTGTCGCAGTGGCGGGTCCGCGTTCTGATCGTCGCGTGCTGGCTGGCGCCCGCGCTGTTCGTCGCCGTCGTGAGCCAGCAGGCATCGCTTCCGGTCGACACGCTGTTCGGTCGCTGGATGCACGCCACCGGATGGGCCGGTCCGCTTGTCCTGCTTGGCTTCTCCGGCTCGTGGGCGCTGCCGCTCCTGACCTCGTTGATCGCCGGTGACGTGTTCGCCTCCGAGGACCGCCTCGGCACCTGGCGGCATCTGCTGGTCGCGGTCCGGTCGCCGCGCCGGATCTTCCTCTCCAAGACACTGTCCAGCCTGACCGTGATCCTGGTACTGGTGATCGGCCTGGTCGTGTCGAGCACGCTCAGCGGCCTGCTGGTCGTCGGCAACCGCCAACTGATCGGCCTCGACGGTCACCTGCTCTCACCGGGCAGCGCGGCCGGAACTGTCCTTCTCGCTTGGCTGTGCGCCCTCGCGCCGACTCTCGCGCTCGCCGCGATCGGCCTGCTCGGTTCGGTCGCGCTCGGCCGATCGCCGATGGGCCTGTTGCTCCCGGCAATCGTCGCGCTCGCGATGCAGATCGTGCAGCAGCTTCCGGTTCCGGTCGCCTTCCGTCTCGCGCTTCCCGGCTACGCGTTCATCAGCTGGAACGGCCTCTTCACCAGTCCGGCGCAGCTCGGCCCGCTGCTGATCGGAGTGATCGTCAGTCTGGTCTGGGCGATTGTCGCGACCGGTCTCGCGTACTTCATCTTCGTACGTCGTGACTTCACGAACCCGACCCACGACGGTTCCGGTCGGCTCGCGTTGACGGCCGGCCTGCTGCCCCTCGTCGTACTGCTCGGCGTGAGCACCGCGGCCATCGCTCCGGTGGCCGGCTTCGGATCGGGGATCGATCAGGCCAAGGTGCAGCGGGCGGTCGCGGTCGAGTTCGCGCACCTGTACAAGCTGCAGACCAAGCAGCTGAACCGGGCCGACGTCACCGAGCAACAGCTGCAGAGTGCGGCCGAGTGCACGAAGGGCGGCGACCAGGTCGCCGCGCGCGGGCCTGGCAACGACTGGCGCTGCGTCGTCAGCTGGCACCTGCCCGGCGTGGAAGCGGCCGGCTCGGCGATCTACCAGCTCGACATCAACCCACTCGGTCGGTACGTCGCCGACGGGGACGGACCGAAAGAAGTGAACGGCTTCTTCCTGGTCCGCACTCCGTCCGGGGACGAACCGAACCCCCTGTGGCAGTTCGACGGCACTGTCGAACTGCTACCTGTCAATTGAAGCCCCAACCCGAAGGGACAACTCCCATGCAGGTAACACGCCGACGTAGGCGTGACACGGCGCAGCTTGACGGAGCGGGCTCGCAAAGTCCTCTCCGGCGCCGAGTACCACTGGTCACGGCAGGCGCTACCGCCGTCGCTGTGGCCCTGGCCGGGACCGCGGTCGCCTCGACGACCGGGTTCGGTAACGACCAGGTCGGGCAGGTCACCGACAAGGGTCAGGTGGTCTCGTCCGACCAGTACATCAAGCCGCTCGGCGACCGCCTTCTGCTGCAGAAGGGCAAGATCATGTCGTCCTCGGTCAGCCCGGACGGCAGCCACCTGGCCGCCTCGGTGGCCGACGGCGGGATGGCGCTGGCGATCATCGACCTGAAGAGCTGGAAGGTCCAGCAGTACGTCGGCAACAACGCCGCGGCGGATCTGAAGATCCCCGGTAACGACGTCGGCCAGGAGGGTCCGTCGTACTCGCCGGACGGCTCGCAGGTCTGGCTCGGGCAGACCGACGGCTACCGGAAGTTCACCGTGAATTCGGACGGCTCGCTCGCGAACCCGACGTTCGTGGCGATTCCGGCCGACGGCGCGAAGCACTCGCTGGCCGCGGAGGCCGTGTTCTCGGCCGACGGTTCCACCGTGTACTCCGCGGTGAACGGCCAGAACAAGGTCATCGCGATCGACACGGCGACCGGTGCGATCAAGCAGAGCTGGGCGACCGGCAACGCGCCGCGCGACCTGGTCAAGGTCGGTGACAAGCTGTACGTGAGCAACGAGGGTGGCCGGACCGCCAAGGCCGGCGACACCACGATCAATTCGTACGGCACCGACGTCGTCGCGAACCAGAACGCGATCACCACGACCGGTACGGTCAGCGTGATCGACCTGAAGAACCCGGGCGCCGCGGTGGCCGGCATCCCGGTCGGTCTGCACCCGACGGCGCTGTACGCGAAGAACGGCGCGGTGTTCGTCACGAACACCGCGAGCAACACGGTCTCAGTGATCAACACCCAGTGGGACAAGGTCACCCAGACCATCGCGACCCAGCCGTGGCCGGAGGCCTCGGTCGGCTACGAGCCCGACGGCGCCACGCTGACTGACGACGGTCACCTGCTGGTGTCGCTCGGCCGCGCGAACGCCATCGCGGTCTACAAGTACAAGAACCCGCTGGAGCCGGTCAGCTACGTGGGTCTGCTGCCGACCGACTACTTCCCGGCGGAGCTCGCGCAGGTGGGCAAGGACATCGTGGTGTCGAACACTCGTGGTGTCGATGCCCGTCGTACCACCACGGCCGCGGGACACGGCACGCACGACACCACGTCGAGCCTGACCAAGTTCCAGTTGCCGGACGACCAGGCGATCAAGAAGTACACCAAGACCGTCTTCGACCAGAACGGCTGGACGAACGGCTCGGCACAGGTTGCCACCGACAACGCGCACCGCAACCCGGTGCCCGTCCCGGCGAAGCTCGGCGACCCGTCGACGATCAAGCACGTCTTCCTGATCGTCAAGGAGAACCGGACCTACGACCAGGTGTACGGCGACATCCCGGCGGGGAACGGCAACCCGGCGCTGACGCAGTACGGCGAGAACGTCACGCCGAACCAGCACGCGCTGGCCAAGCAGTTCGGGCTGTACGACAACACCTACGACGTCGGCACGAACTCCGCCGAGGGCCACAACTGGCTGATGCAGGCCGACAACCCGGAGTACACCGAGTCCTCGGCCGGTGAGTACCTGCGCAGCTACGACACCGAGAACGATGCCCTCGGCCACCAGAAGAGCGGCTTCCTCTGGACCGGTGTGCAGGCGACCGGCAAGTCGGTGAAGAACTTCGGCGAGTTCCTGTCGATCGAGCAGAAGCCGGCCGACGGCACCTGGCAGAACTACTACTGCGACACGAAGAACATCATCGCGACCGGGGCGGACACCAAGTACCCGATCAAGATCGGGTCGGCGATCCCGTCCCTGAACAACGTGTCGGTCCAGGGATTCCCGCAGTTCGACACCAGCGTCCCGGACATCTACAAGACCGAGATCTGGCGCAAGGACTTCCTGAAGAACGGTCCGGCGAACCTGAACATGTTCTGGCTGTCCAACGACCACACCGGTGGTCCGGCCAACGGTCCGGCGCAGGTTGCCGACAACGACCTGGCCACCGGCCGGATCGTCGACCAGATCACGCACAGCAAGTACTGGAAGGACTCGGCGATCTTCGTCGTCGAGGACGACTCGCAGGCGGGTCTCGACCACATCGACGGCCACCGGGCGCCGATCCAGATCATCAGCCCGTACGCGCAGCACGGTGCGGTCGACAGCCACTACTACACGCAGATCACGATGATCCGGACGATCGAGCAGATCCTCGGGATGAAGCCGATGAACCAGAAGGACACCGCGGCCACCCCGATGTTCGGCGCGTTCACCAGCAAGCCGAACTACACGCCGTTCACGGCGCTCCCGAACCGGGTCGCGCTGACCGACGGCCTGAAGACCCCGCCGTCCTGCGGTCTGGACGTGCCGGCGGCGCAGAACCCGACCGTCGCGGCGGCGCCCGCGGTGACCGTCCCGGCCGGCATGGAGTCGATGGCGGCGCAGTGGTCGGCGTGGAAGGACCAGCAGCGGACCACCGGCCCGAAGGCTCGCGCCGACTTCGCGAACCCGTCCCAGATGAACCACTACAACTGGTACGAGTCGCACAGCTGGTCCACGCCGTACCCCGGTGAGGCTCAGATCGTCGCGCCGCAGAACGTTCCGGGTGCGGTGATCCCGGCCGCCGAGAACGACGGCTGACACTCGCAGGTAACCACAAGTTGAGAACCGGCATGTAGAACCAACGACAGGCCAGAACGACCGCGGGCGTCGGCCCGGATCGAGCAACCCCCGATCCGGCCGACGTCCGCGCCGTCGGTTACGGCCCTGCCGACACGCCCGACTGGCTGCAGTAAATCGGTGGCTGCCCGCCGAGCTCGGTGGTAACGTCGCCGGTCTGTCTTTTCGGGATCGAATCGAACCGGATGGATCTGCTCCGGGGCGGGACCCAGCTCACGATTCGAGGCTCTCACCGATGGTCGAACTCGAGGCCGAACGCGCCTTCCTGACCACTGCCCAAGCTGCTCTCCGCCGGATGTTCGCCGAGGTCGTGGACCGCGACGTCCCGATCATCGGCGGCGAGGACAACGACGAACGCTTCACCAACGAGGCCAACCAGCGGGCCAAGGAGATGCGCACGCACGCGCTCCTCGACCTGCCCGACGTACCGCTGTTCTTCGGCCGGCTCGACTACGAGCACGGCACGATCGAGGACCTGGACCAGATCTACATCGGCCGCCGGCATGTCCACGACGGTTCCGGCGTACCGCTGGTGATCGACTGGCGCGCGCCGGTGTCGGTGCCGTTCTACCGCGCGACCCCGAGCGATCGGCGCCGGGTGCTGATGCGCCGGCGCTACGGGTTCTCCGATCACGCCGATCTGACCGGGTTCGAGGACGAGCCGCTGACCGGCGGCATCGAGTCGGACCAGGCGGACAAGTTCCTGCGGTCCGAGATCGAACGGCCGCGCACCGGCCCGATGCGCGACATCGTGGCCACGATCCAGCCCGAGCAGGACGACCTCGTCCGCGCGCCGCTGCACCCGAGCGTGTGCGTGCAGGGTGCGCCCGGCACCGGCAAGACCGCGGTCGGTCTGCACCGTGTCGCGTACCTGCTCTACACCGAACGCGAACGCCTCGGGCGCGGCGGTGTCGTGATCGTCGGCCCGAACCGGTCGTTTCTGTCGTACATCCGCAAGGTCCTGCCCGCGTTGGGCGAGGTCGACGTACGGCAGATCACGATCGACGAGCTGCTCACACGCCCCACCGCCGCCACCGACGCGACGGAGGCCGAGCGGTTGAAGGGCGACGCGCGGATGGCCGACGTACTGCGCCGGGCGTTGTGGTCGTACGTCGGTACGCCGTCCGAGGGAGTCCTTTACAGCAAGGGATCCCGGCGTTATCGGGTGCACGACTACGAGGTTGTCGACATCGTGTCGGACCTGCGCGAGTCGACCCGGTACGCGCCCGGCCGGAACGCGCTCGCGCAGCGGATCGCGCACGTCGTACTGGTCCGGATGGAGGAGCGCGCGGAGTCGCCGGACGACCGCGTGCAGAACGCGGTCGCGCGCTCGAAGCCGGTGAAGGACGTTCTCGACTCGGTCTGGCCGCGGGTCGCGCCCGAGCAGGTCCTGCACCGGCTCTTCTCGGACGCGGACTTCCTGGCCGCTGCGGCCCCGGACTTCACGGACGACGAGCGTACGGCGTTGTTGTGGCCGAAGGCGCCGCGTTCGTGGAAGTCGGCGAAGTGGTCGTTCGCGGACACGGTCCTGCTCGACGAGCTCGAGGACCTGATCGAGCGACGTACCGGATCGCTCGGGCATCTCGTGCTGGACGAGGCGCAGGACCTGTCGGCGATGCAGCTGCGGGCGCTCGGCCGGCGTTGCCGCACCGGATCGGCCACGGTGCTCGGTGATCTTGCACAGGCGACGACACCGTGGGCCGCCGGATCGTGGGATCTCGTGCTCGGTCATCTCGACAAGGGTGATGGCCTCGTGGCTGAGCTCGACCGCGGGTTCCGGGTGCCGGAGCAGATCATCCGCTTCGCGGCGAAGCTGCTGCCCGAGATCGCGCCGACGCTCGGCACCCCGACCGGCGTCCGGACGGTCGCCGACGCGCTGAGCATCATCCCGGCCGACGCGTCCACGTTCGCCGACCAGGTGGTGGCCGAGTGCCGGGCGGCGCTCGAGGGCGAAGGTTCGGTGGCGCTGATCGCGGCGGACGACCAGGTCGTGGCCCTGCGGGACGCGATCGCGGCGGCCGGACTCGAGGTGGCGCTGATCGGCGAGACCGAGGACGAGATCGACACCGTGCGCCTCGTGTGCGTGCCTGCCACGCTGGCCAAGGGCCTGGAGTTCGACGCGGTCGTGGTCGCCGAGCCCGCCCACATTGTCGCCGCCGAGCCTCGCGGTCTGCACCGGCTGTACGTCGTCCTCACGCGAGCGGTCAGCCGTCTCCAGATCATCCACGCGGAACCGCTACCGAGTGCCCTGGCCTGATCCTCTCGCGGCGTTATCGTCCGGTGTGCAAGCAGCCGGATCGGGGAGGCAGATGTGAGCGGTTTGGTCGTCTTGATGGTGATCGCGCTGCTGCTGGTCGTGGCTGCGATCGTGTGGGGGATCGTCGCGCTCGTCCGCCGGCAGCGGTACATCCAATCGATTCGTCAGCGTGGCTGGGCCTTCGTCAACAGTCCGACGTTCGAGGCGGTGGCCCGGCTGAGCAATCCGCCGTTCGGGCTCGGGTTCGTGCGCAAGCCCGACGACCAGATCACCGGGCTGACCGCGACGGGCCGGCCGTTCCAGGTGATCGAGTACAAGTCGACGTACTGGTCGGGCTGGGTCGGCATGGTCACATTGTCGCGGCGGCTTCCGGAGCTGTGGATCACGGGCGGCGAAACCGCACCCCGGTACGGCGTTCTCGCGCACGGCGTCAACGCTCCGGCGCAGCTCGGGCCGGGGTGGCAGGTCGGCGCGATGGATCCGGCATTCGCGCACGAGGTGATGACCTCGGAGCTGTGCGGGCAGCTGAACGCGCTGGCGACCGCGCAGCCCGGTGTGAACCTCGGCGTCGACGGCGACCAGATCGTCGTACTGAATCCGCCCCGCAAGGATCTCGATCAGCTCGCCCCGTGGCTCGAACAGCTCGGCGCGATCGCGGCGGCGATCGACGCGACGCCGCTCGACCACTGGATCCAGCCGGAGCCGGAGCTGCGCCTGCGGTTCTACCACCACCCGGACTGGTACTGGGTCGGCGTCGACGACAACCTGTTGCAGTACACGCCGGTCCGCAGCGGCGGTTACGGTCACCGCACCGACGAGGTGATTCGCGGACGCGACGGTGACGGGCCGCCGTTCGTCGCGTTCAAGCACCACTGGAAGACCTCGCGCACCGAGAGCTACACCGACAGCAACGGCAACTCGCAGACCCGAACCGTGGTCGAGAACCACTCCGAGCCGATCCTCGGCTTCCAACTGCCGGCCCGGATGCCGCAACTCACCGTCGGGCCGAAGGTGTTCCGCAACGGCATCAGTTTCGAGAGTGCTGCGTTCAACGACCGGTTCGCGGTCAGCTCGGCGGACACCAAGTTCGCGTACGACGTGATTCATCCGCGCCAGATGGAGTACCTGATGGCGACGCCGGGCGCCCCGTTCCGGATCGTCGAGGACTGGGTCTGGTTCGCGCCGGGGGAGCACAGCCAGCCCGCGATCGCCTTCTGCTCGGCGTACCTGCGCGGCTTCCTGGGCTGGGTGCCGCGTTTCGTCTGGCGCAACCTCGGCCTGCCGGACACGCCGTACCCAACCCTCGAGACAACCGTCGGGTAGGGGAATACGGTTGCCGCTCACGTGGTTGAGTTCGACCGTGTTGATTCAACGTACCGTCGTCATCTTCGGCGCCAGCGGCGACCTGAGCTCCCGGTTGCTGCTGCCCGGCCTGGGCAGTCTGCTCGCCGGCACGCGCGCCACCGCTGTCCGGATCATCGGCACGGGCCGGTCGCCGCTCGCCGCGGACGAGTGGACGGACCGCGTCCGGACCGCCTTCGGGTCCGAGATCGGCCCGGTCGCGGCGGAGACGTTGGCCACCACGACGTACGTCGCCGGCGACCCGACGGATGCCGCGCACCTGCGTGCGCTCCTGGAGCTCGCCGGTCCGGCGCCGGTGCTGTACTTCTCGCTCCCACCGGCCGTGACGACCGCGATCGTCGAGACACTGCAGCAGGTCGAGCTACCGGAGGGCACCGAGCTGGCCTTCGAGAAGCCGTTCGGCACCGACGCCACGTCCGCGGCCGCGCTGAACAAGCTCGTCGCCTCGCTCGTGCCCGAGGAGAACGTGCACCGCGTCGACCACTTCCTCGGCCGCACCGCAGTCCTGAACCTGATCGGCCTGCGGTTCGCCAACCGGCTGTTCGAGCCGGTCTGGAACGCCGAGCACATCGAGAGCGTCGAGATCGTGTACGACGAGACGCTCGGCCTTGAAGGTCGCGCGCAGTACTACGACAACGCGGGCGCGCTCGTGGACATGATCCAGAGCCACCTGCTGCTCGTCCTCGCACTGCTCGCGATGGACGCCCCGGCCACGATGGACGCGGTCGAGGTACGCAGCGAGATGGCTCGCGCGCTGCGCAGTACGCACCTCTACCGCGGCTCCGCGATCGAGGCGAGCCGCCGGGCCCGGTACACCGCCGGCATCGCGGACGGGCGCGTGGTTCCGTCGTACGCCGGTGAAGCGGGCGTGGACCCGGCCCGGGAGACCGAGACGCTGGCCGAGGTGACGGTCGAGGTGGGCACGAACCGCTGGGCGGGTGTCCCGTTCACGCTGCGCTCGGGGAAGGCGCTCGGTGTTGCGCGCAAGGAGATCGTGATCAAGTTCAAGCCGCTGCGGCACCTGCCGTCCGGACTGCACGGCGGGCGCGACGGCGAGACGTTGCGGATCGGCCTGAACCCGGGGGAGTTGTCGCTGTCCGTTCCGGCGCTCGGCGTCGACGGCCCGTACACGATGGGTCAGGTCTTCCTCGACGCGACACTGCCGTCATCGTCGGTGCTGCCGTACGGCGAGGTGCTGAGCGGCATCCTGCGCGGCGACCCGCTGCTCTCGGTGCGCGGCGACATCGCCGAGCGCTGCTGGGAGATCGTGGAGCCGGTGATCGCCGCCTGGCATGCGGACGACGTGCCGCTGGAGGAGTACGAGGCCGGGTCCGACGGCCCCGGCGAGTGGCAGACGCCCGGGGAGTCCGCCGCCTGAACTGTGCCACTTTCGCACAGAATCTTGACAAGGTTAAGTAATAGACCCAATATCCTATCCGATTCGGTTTTCTCCTGAGTTCTCTGGGAAGAGGTCACCGCCATGACCAGATCCGTTCGGAGCAGGGTGTTGCGGGCCGCGCTTGCGGGGCTCGTAGTCGCCGGGCTGCTGCCGGCAGGTTTGAGTACGACGTCGTCAGCAGCACCAGCATCCGCTACCACCACCGCGACCACCACGACCTCCGCCGCCGTGCTGCCAGGGCCGGCGGGGGACAAGGCCGCCCACCCGTACATGGGCTGGAGCAGCTACAGCATGCAGGTCTTCACCCCGAACGGCGGCAGCTGGATCACGGCGGATCAGCTGATCGCCCAGTCCGACGCGATGCACGCGAAGCTGCAGCCGTACGGGTACGAGTACATCAACATCGACGCCGCCTGGAACGACGGCATCGACGGGTACGGCCGGCCGACGCCGAGCAAGAAGCTCTACCCGAACGGCCTGCAGGCGGTCATCGACCACATCCACGCCAACGGCCAGAAGGTCGGCCTCTACACGATCCCGGGGATCAGCAAGGCCGTCATCGACGCGAAGCTCCCGATCTACGGCGCCCCGGAATGTACGACTGGTGATCTTCCGGTGCTGCCGCTGCAGAAGGGCGACTACTGGGGTATCGGCTACCGCATCGACTTCTCGAAGCCGTGCGCGCAGAAGTACGTCGACTCGATCGCGGACCTGTTCGGCTCGTGGGGCCTGGACTTCCTGAAGTTCGACAGCGTTACCCCGGGCTCGGGGATCAGCGACCTGTCCGTGGATGCGCGCGACGACGTGAAGGCGTGGTCGCAGGCCCTGAAGCGGCACAACATCTGGCTCGAGCTGTCCTGGGCGCTGGACATCAACTACGCGGACTACTGGAAGCAGTACGCCAACGGCTGGCGGATCGAGTGGGACGTCGAGTGCTACTGCACGGGTACGGCGCTGACCGCGTGGCCGAACATCAACCGGCTGTTCCCGAAGCTCGCCGAATGGTGGCGGCACGCGGGACCGGGCGGCTGGAACGACCTCGACTCGCTCGATGTCGGCAACGGCCAGATGGACGGTATGACCAAGGACGAACGCCGTACGGCGGCAACGCTCTGGGCGGTGTCCGCGGCGCCGATGTACATCGGCAACGACATGACCAAGCTGGATTCGTACGGACTCGAACTGCTGACGAACCGCGAGGTGATCGCGGTCGACCAGGCCGGCCGTCCGGCGCACCCGCTGTCGATGAAGACGAACCGGCAGGTGTGGTTCGCGCTGAACCCGGACAGCTCGTACACCGTTGCCCTGTTCAACCTCGGCCAGACCGACGCCGACATGACCGTGAACTTCGCCGACCTCGGCCTGAAGGGCGCCGGCACGGTGCGTGACCTGTGGGCCCGCAAGGACCTCGGCAGCTATCCGTCGAGCTTCACCGCGCAGAACGTCCCGATCCACGGCGTCCGGCTGCTGAAGGTCACGCCGCAGAAGAACTCGGCGATCAGCGTCAACGACGACGACCTCCGGGTCTCGTACGACGGCGCGTGGCAGCGCAACAGCAACTACGAAGTACCCGCGGTCTCGCAGGCGTTGACCGTCGGCGTGACGGACTCGTCCGCGAAGTCTCTCGCGGCGGCCGACCTCCCGACGCGGACCGTCGAGGTCAACAACAACAGCCCGGAGATCGTGTACTCCGGCAACTGGAACTACAGCTCCGGTCGTGGCCTCGGCGACTACCAGGACGACGTGCAATGGACGGAGGGGAACGGCGACTCGTTCTCGTACAGCTTCGTCGGCACCGGTGTCGACTACGTGACCGAGACCGATCCGGGTCAGGGTGACGTCGACATCTACATCGACGGCGAGTTCAAGCAGACCGTGAGCACGTACCTGGATCCGGCGCAGGGGCACAACAAACCCCAGCAGGTCGTCTACAGCGTCTCGGATCTGCCGAACGGCAGTCACACGATCCGCGGCGTCAAGAAGTCCGGCCAGTTCATGCTGCTCGACAAGCTGAACATCCGGCAGGAGAGCCTGCTGAACCCGGACACCGCGGCGTTCGACAAGAACGCGCCGGCCGATGTCACGGTGCAGCTCGGACGTGACCCGGGCGAGCTGGACGGGATCTCGAAGGCCGGCCAGGACCTGGTCAAGGGCACGGACTACACGGTCAACGGAAACGCGGTGACGATCAGCAAGGCGTACCTGGCGAACCTGCCGGTCGGGAACACGGCGCTCGACGTCCGGTTCCGCGGCGACTACCGCGACGACATCCACGCCACCAAGACCGACGGCGCGTCCGTCAGCCTCACCTTCACCGGGACCGGCGTCGATTGGAGTACGGCGCTCGCACCGGATCAGGGCGACGCGGACGTGTACATCGACGGCAAGCTGGTACGGCGAGTGAACCTGCACAACGACACCCGGGTGACGAACCGGACGGTGTTCACGGCGACCGGGCTGAAGAACGCGCAACACGTCGTACGCATCGTCAAGGTGAACGGCGACGTACTCCGCAACGACGCGATCCGCTACACGATCGCGAAGTAGGTCGAACGACAGCGGGTGGCGGTCCCGAGAGGGGCCGCCACCCGCTGTTCTGTTGTCCGGGTCACAGAACTGCCTTGGCTCTGACTGACTGATCAGTCAGTTACTTTGTTAGGCTTACCTCGGGGGGATCGAGCGCGCATCCCTGTCGGATGAATGAGGTGCCGCCTATGTGGTTGAGCGATATCACCGTTGCACGCCGGCGCGGCCGCCGGCGGGAGGACTCCCGGCTTGCCGACCATGTCGATCGGCTGGGCGAGGAGCACCCGCCGATCCCGCTCGGCAGCGTCGACTACTCGATGAAGAAGCCCAGCCTGCTGGCCGAGCGGTTCGGTCCGGTGCTGGCCTACATGACCCGGGTCGAGCTCGAGGTCGAGCGCAACGTGCTCGAACTGAACATCCTGCTGCCCGATCCGCCCGAGGTCGACCGGCATTTCTACGCGGACGTGTGGATGCCGCAGGAGACGCGCCACGGGCAGATCCTCGACAAGCTGCAGCACCTGATCGGCGTGGAGCCGCACGATCCGAACCTGGCGGACGTCTCGTTCAGCCTCAAGCTCCTCGGGGCGCTCGGCCGGATGCCCGGCGTCCAGGACGTCAGCCGGATGCTCTACTACCTGACCGGGCTGGCCACCGAGCGTTCCGCGGTCATCGCCTACAACAAGTTCCATGCCGGGCTGGTCGAGCTCGGCGAGCGGGCCGTCGCGGCCACAGTGGTCGCGCCGATCCGGCGCCAGGAGCCCGGGCACTTCGCCTACTACCAGCTGGCCGCGCAGCAGCTGTGGGACCAGTTGTCGGGGTGGCAGAAGTGGCTGACACGCGGGCTGCGGAAGCGTACGTTCGAAGTGGTGGGTGCCTACAACAAACGTCAGGTGACCGAGTTCGGGGACGTGATGGAGGCGCTGAAGATGAGCGACGGCGGCGAGGCGGAGCTGCGCGAGTACGCGCGGCAGGTCGGGAGGGCCGAGCACGAGCTGATGTGGGCGCACCGGCAGGGTATGCGGGTGCCGGACTATGTCTTCAAGTCCCTCAAGCGAGCCGCCGTGCTCGCAGCCGAACGGAAAGGTGAAGTCTGGCCCGCCGCCGAACCGGCAGGCACATGACCGCTCAGGCGCACCCGCGCCATGCCACGCGACCGTCCAAGCGGCAGCTCATCATCGAGACCGCCGAGCGGCTGTTCGCCGAGCACGGGTACGACGCCACGTCGACGGCCCGGATCGCGACCGAGGCCGGCGTACCGTCGGGGCTGGTGTTCTACCACTTCGCGACCAAGCTGGACCTGCTGCTCGCGGTGGTGCAGGAGCGCCCGGCGCCCAGTGAGGTACTGCGGTCCGCGGCGCGCGGCCGGACCGTCCGCCTGCGGTTGCGCGCGATCGTGGCGGCGATGGCCGAGGAACTGGAGCACGACCGGGCGGCCCGGATCATCGTCTTCCGGGAGGCGCAGGGGAGACCGGAGATCGCGTCCCGGGCGGCCGAGCTGTTCGCTGAGGCGACCGAGACCGTGGCCCGCGTACTGGCCGGTGCCGAAGACGTGGTCGCCGATCCGGACCGGGTGCAGGCGGCTGCGGAGCTCGTGGTCAGCCGGGTGTTCCTGGACACGGTCGCGCTCGGTCAGCCCGAGACGGCGACCAACCGGCATGCCGCGATGATCGACCTGATCGCCGAGTCGCTGACGGGCGGCGTGCGCGCCGAGGACTGAACGCGCACGCCTCCTTTGGTCAGCTTGAGGTGGTCAGGCCCAGGGGTCGAAGGGGATGCCGGAGGGCTTGGACGCGTTCAGCAGGTTGCGGAAGCGGTCGTCCTTGTCGGTGATCTTGATCGTCGCGGACCCGAAGTCGGCGTTCATCAGGATGTCGCGCAGCGACGTACTGGGGTAGCCGTTCCAGCCGACCAGCGGCGGGTACCGCCAGTTGTGGTAGTGGTTCTCCGGCGGCTCGTCGTTGGTGTTGGCAAGGCGGAAGAAGTGCGTGCTCGCGCCGTCTTTGTGGTAGACGACCTTCGGGTGCGAGCCGTCGAACCGCACCTGCGAGCGGGTGTAGGTGACCTGGCTCGAGTGCTGCGTCGTGGTCACGTACTCGACCTGGTTGGACGCCTGGTTGATCCAGGAGATCACGTGCTCCCAGTCGTGCCGGTGGCCGCCGAGACTGCTGCCGGGCAACGCCTGGTCCTTCTCGAAGTAGCTGGCGTACACGACCGCGCACCAGCCGTTGTTGCACTTCTCGCGGGAGTAGGTCTGGGAGTTGTCGAGGTCGGACTGGTCGCGGCAGTTGCCGTTCACGTCGCCGGTCGGGTTGAGGCCGGGGTTGAGGGTGCCGTCCGCGCCGATGGCGGGGGTGGCGTAGCAGCCGTCGGTGTCGTAGTCGTACGCCGGCGAGAACGACTGCTCGTACCCGTCGGCGTTCTGCGGCAGGCTCGGCGGCGGCGCGGCGTACGCGATCGCGGCCGAGGTGATCATCAGGGCGGCGGTTCCGAGAACGACACCGAGCGTTCTGCGGAAGGATCGGGGTCGAGAAGGCGGGGCGGAGTCCTGCATCGATCGCTCCTTTGTTCAAGACTTACTTCAGGGCGGAAAGGAACGATCCGAGGATGCCAGGCCGGGACCACTTCCGCCTATACCTCACGTGACTACTGGTTGACGGTCCGTCGACGTCGGAAATCGATACGTGCCAGGGTCGATGCCGGTGGTGCACAGTGGGACCTGACACCGGCCGCGGTGGGGAGATCGTGGGCCGGTGACGTGGGGAGGAACACGTGCCTGATGAGGACCAGGCGGAGCTCAGGCCTCCGCCGCCCGCACTGCCCGACGGATCGATGCCGACGTACGGCGATCACCCGTTGCCAGGAATCGCCGACGACGAGTCACCGCTGTCGGGCCCGTTCGGATGGGGACCCGACCTCGACCGGCTCGACCAGTTCGCGCACGCCGGGCGCCGGTCACCACCCGCCGAAAGCCCGCTACTGATCGTTGCCTTGATCATCATTGCCGGCGTCGCCCTTTCCGTCCTGATCGCAGCCCTCGCCGTCCACGTGTGACGGCCAGTAATCCTCCCCAAACCGGTTCGGGGAGACTTTCCACCGGGACTGGGGAGGGCTGCTGCCCGATTCGGGAGGGCAGATCTCCCCACAACGCCGCCACCCCGCTGCACCGCCCTGCACCTCGGCGGGGGGATTCCGGGCATATGTCGCGAATTTCCGACCCAGGACACTAGCGGCTGTCGGCGACCGGCTGGGTCGGGGTGGCGCGGGCGCTGAGGATCGTGAAGCCGACGATCGCGAGCGCGGTGAGGCAGGCGGGGATGAAGAAGACGTGCGGCAGGCCGATCGCGGCCACGCCGATACCGCCGATGGTGCCGCCGATCGCCGAGCCGAGCGGGATCGCGCCCAGGAAAACGCCGGACGCGGTCCCCGCGCCTTCCGGGTAGAGCCGTTGGGCGATCGAGACGCCGAGCGCGCCGACGCACGCCCACAACCCGGCCGTCAGCGCCTGGCCGACGAACAGTCCGACGACCGACGTACTGAGTGCGTAGGCGAGGTTGCCGGCCAGGCCGAGTACGGCGCCTGCCGTCATCGCGCGGATCGCGCCGTACCGGTCGGCCAGTCGCGCCACCACCGGGAGCAGGAGCAACTCGAGAAGCGGCTGGATGCCGATCACCACGCCACGCAGCGAGTCGGACACGTGTAACTGCTCGGCCATGTAGATCGGCAGGTACCCGAACTTGATCGTGTCGCCGGTCATCGCCAGGACACAGACCGCGGTGAAGATCAGCAACGGCATCATGTGGTCGATCCGCCGGCGCCCTGACCTGTGCTCAATGCGCGTGCCGGCGCGTGGATCGTCGTACCGCTCGACGCGTTGCCGGCCGAGCGGAATCATCGCGGCGAACACGCAGACGGCCGTTGCCACCAGCAACGCACGGAGCCCGAAGGCGCCGCCGAACCAGCTGCCGAACACCGGGCCGAGGATCCAGCCCGTGGTGAAGGCCATCCGGACGGTTGCGACGATCCGGTTCTCGGCCCGGGTCGGATGCCGGCTCAACTCGTCACGGCACGCCGCGAACAGCTGCGCCATCGAACCGCCGGCAACACTCAACGCCAGCGCGCTGATCACGAACGGCATCCAGACCTCGGTCGATGCCGCCATCGCGAGCCAGCCGGCTGCGCCGACGACCGAGCAGATCCGGAACCACAGCAGCCGGTCCTGGGTCCGGTCCGACCATCGCCCGACCAGGAACCCTGCGATTGGCGCGGCCAGGTTCGTCACGTAATACAGGCCGGCGACCGGCAATGGTGTGTGGAGTTCCCGGACCAGGAACAGCGTGAGCTGCGGGGTCGCCGCCGAGAGACCGACACCGGCGATCAGCAACGACAGGAACGCCGAACGGTAGAACCGTGACCGGAGCACAATGCCCAGCGCGGACTCCGACCGGTCCAGCATCCACCCCTCCACGGAAACGCTTCCCGCCCAACGATAGGCGCACCCACCCGCACCTCACCGCCTCGTGTCACCCCTCGAACAGTTCTCCACCGCTGGTGCGGAGCTCGAGTGGGATTCGAGGTGCTGTTCGGGGGGTCTGGTGGTGGACTATCCGGGGATCGCCACCCGCGATCGGTGACGTCAGGTCCAGATTGCTTGGCTGATGGTTGCGCCGAGGAAGACGCTGCCTAGGCCGGCGACGATGCTTGCGGTGACGTTGGCGACTGCGAGGAAACGGGCTCGGTCCTCGTACAGGCGGATGGTCTCGTAGGAGAACGTCGAGTACGTCGTGAGCGCGCCGCAGAACCCGGTGCCGACGAACAGTTGGACGCCGTGCGGGAGAGCGGAGGACGCGCCGACCAGGAAACCCAGGATCAGCGATCCCACGACGTTCACGCTGAACGTGCCCCACGGGAACAGTGAGTCGTGCCGGGCCTGAACGGCGCGGTCGGCGACGTACCGCAGCGGCGCT
Organism: Kribbella sp. NPDC055110; assembly: GCF_053607525.1. Classification (NCBI taxonomy): domain Bacteria; kingdom Bacillati; phylum Actinomycetota; class Actinomycetes; order Propionibacteriales; family Kribbellaceae; genus Kribbella; species Kribbella sp. NPDC055110. The sequence continues at coordinate 17,212 of NZ_JBSGTS010000021.1, read as the reverse complement.
CCGATCAGACCGCCCGCGATCACGAGCAACAGCCTGGTCATCGCGTCCTCCACATGATCAGGGCGCGCGTCGCGGTCACCGTCGCCCGGACCGCGAGCAACGCGCCGACGATGGTCGTGGCCAGGTAGAGCAAGGCGATCCCGGCGTTCCGCCCGGTGACGAGCTGCTGGATGTCGACGGCGTACGTCGAGAACGTGGTGAACCCGCCGAGTACGCCGGTGCCGAGAAACGGGCGGAGGAGCCGTTGACGGGTGAGTACGTCGGTGGCCAGCACCATCAGGATCCCGATCAGGCCGCAACCGACCACGTTGATGACCAGCGTGCTCACCGGGAACCCACCCGGCGAGGTGGGCCACCCGAGCCCGACCAGGTATCGCGCGGCGGCGCCGATCGCACCGCCGGTCGCGATCGCGCCGAGGATCACCGGGTCATGCGCACGCTGACCCCGGCCGTCGATCCGCAGGTCGACGTCAGAGTCGACCGGACCCTTGGGCAAGGGGTTCACGGGGTGGTGCTCCACTCCGCTCAGCATATCTGACGTAGGAGATGCCGATCCGCGCGCTACACCTGACTCGAGGGAGCGACGCGCACCTTGATGTTCTTCATCAGGGGCTGGTCGCTCTGGGTGCTGTAGTCGTTGGCGGCGACCAGGACGTTCATCTCCGGCATGTACCCCGCCGCATTGCCGCGGGGCATGTCGTACCGCAGGGCGCGGTACTCGCGGAGCACCCGAGTCGAACCGTCGCGCGCGGTCGCGACGATGTCCACGAGGTCGCCCTGCCCGATGCCGCGCGCACTCATGTCGTCGGCATTCATCAGGATCAGCGTGCGGAGGTTCTTGACGCCGCGGTACCGGTCGTTGTCGGAGTAGATCGTGGTGTTCCACTGGTCGTGCGACCGCATCGTCTGCAGGATCAGGACGTCGCCGTCAGCGGGCACCACATCCGGCAGATCGGCGGTCGAGAACTCGGCGCGGCCACTCGGTGTCAGGAACACGAGCTCGCGCGCGGGTTGCCGCAGCCGGAACCCAAGGCGGTTGCGCACCCGGCGGTTGAAGTCCTCGAAGCCATCGAGCGCCTTGGACATGATGTCGCGGATCCGGTCGTAGTCCTCGACGTACCAGGACCAGGGCGTCCGTGTCTCCGGCAGAGTCGCCTGGGCAATCCCGGCGATGATCGCGGGCTCGGAGAGCAAGGCGGGCGAGGCCGGGTGTTTGCGGCCGATCGACAGGTGAACCATGCTCATCGAGTCCTCGACCGACACCGACTGCGGGCCGGCGGCCTGGACGTCGAGCTCGGTCCGCCCGAGGCACGGCAGGATGAGCGCCTGGCGACCGTGCACGAGGTGACTGCGGTTCAGTTTCGTACTGACCTGAACGGTGAGTTCGCACGCCCGCAGACCTTCGCCGGTCGCGACGGTGTCGGGCGCGGCGAGCGCGAAGTTGCCGCCCATCCCGACGAATACCTTGACCGATCCGTCCCGCATCGCGGCGATCGTGCGGACCGTGTCCAGCCCGTGTTCCCGCGGCGGCTCGATCCCGCAGGCGGTGGCGAGCCGATCGAGGAACGTCGCGCTCGGCCGGTGGTCGATCCCGCAGGTCCGGTTGCCCTGCACGTTGCTGTGGCCGCGGACCGGCGACGGGCCGGCGCCTTCCCGGCCGAGGTTGCCGCGCAACAGCAGCAGGTTGACGAGCTCGCGGACGGTGTCCACGCCATGCTCGTGCTGCGTCACGCCGAGGCACCAGCTGATCAAGGTACGTCGGGATTCCGAGTAGATCGTGGCGGCCCGGCGGATGTCCGCCTCCGTCAGGCCGGACTGCCGCTCGAGGTCGGCCCACTCGGTGTCCTCGCAGATCTTCCGGTACGCCGCGAACCCCTCGGTGTACCGCTCGAGGAACACCTCGTCGAGCGCCTTGCGATCGGTCCGCGCCTCCTCGAGAACCGCCTTCGCGATGCCGCGCAGCAGGGCGAGATCACCGCCGACCCGTACCTGCAGGTTCAGGGTGCTCGTCGGCGTGGACTTGAACAACGCCATGTCGACGAACTCGTGCGGCACGATCGTGCGCCCGGCGGCGGCTTCGACGAGCGGGTTGATGTGCACGATCTGCGCGCCGCGCCGGTACGCGTCCGACAGCGCAGTCAGCATCCGGGGCGCGTTCGACGCGGCGTTCACCCCGAGGACGAAGATCGCTTCGGCGTTCTCCCAGTCGCGAAGGTCCGCCGTACCCTTGCCGGTTCCGAGGGCGGCCTGGAGTGCGCGGCCGGAGGCTTCGTGGCACATGTTCGAGCAGTCGGGCAGGTTGTTGGTCCCGTACTCGCGCGCGAACAACTGGTAGAGGAACGTCGCCTCGTTGCTGAGCCGGCCGGACGTGTAGAAGGACGCCTGGTTGGGGGAGTCGAGGGCGTGCAGCTGGGTGCCGATCAGGTCGAAGGCGGCCTGCCAGCTGATCGGGACGTAGCGGTCGGTCTCGGCGTCGTACATCATCGGCTCGGTCAGGCGGCCGACGTCCTCCAGCGCGAAGTCGGTCCAGCTCTCCAGTTCGGTGACGGTGTGCTCGGCGAAGAACTCACGGCCGGCGCGCTTCGGGGTCATCTCCCAGACGACGTGTTTGACGCCGTTCTCGCACAGGTCGAGTTTGAGGCCGTCGACCGCGTCCGGCCAGGCGCATCCGGGACAGTCGAACCCGCCGTTCTCGTGGTTCATCTTGAGCATCGCGCGCGGCCCGGACAGCACCGCGTGCTCGGTTCCGAGGACCCGCGCGACGGACATCGCCGCGCCCCAGCCCGCGGACGGGTGGTGATAGTCCTTCTGCGACCACTCTGCCTGGGTCTCCGGCCCGTCGCCGCCTGGGTTCACCGTGTCGGTCATGCTGTGCTGCTCCCTCCTCCTGGCACCAGCTTGACGGCGTACGCCGCGGCTGCGAGCTCGGACGCCTGTCGCGGGTCCGACAACGACCGCCCGGTCAGCTCCTGCAGGCGGCGCAGGCGGTAGCGGACCGTGTTCGGATGACAGTGCAGGACGTCGCCGGCCTGTTCGGCCGACCCGCCGTGGTCGAGGTACGCGTCCAGGGTGTCGAGCAGTACGGCGCGATCGTCGCCGGGCAGCGCGAGTACCGGGCCGAGCACCTGATGCGCGATCCGCCGGCCCTCGCGCGGATCCATCGCCATCATCCCGGCGAGCGGACTCGAGTCGAACACCTGGACCTCGGTACGCCCGGCCGGCACCGTGACCAGCGCCGTACGTGCGAGCTGCAGCGCCCGCGGCGTCTCCGACAGCGAGCGGTACGGCGGACTCACCCCGGTCCGCGCCGTCGCCGATTTCTGCAGGACCGTCATGACCGAGCCGTCGGATTCGGCCGGCAGCGAGATCAATCCGAGCTGCAGCGCCGGAGTCAACCGCCAGCCGGAGACGACGCCGCGGCCGGCGAGCTGTTTCTCGATACCGGGCAGGCTCTCCTCGGCGAGGCCACGGGTCTCGGCGGCGACCACGACCAGCTGACTGTCGGGCGGGAAGCCGAGCAGCGAGGCCGCCTCCCACGGGCCGCCTTCCGGCCCCGGATGCCCAGTGAGCAGCGCTTCCACGAGCGCCGAGCGGCGTTGCTGCCGGGCGAGCAGGATCTCGGCGGTCGCTGCCCGGTACGCCTCGGTGACGGCGATCGCGTGGTCGTCGGTCAGCTGCCAGATCATGCTCGCCCCGGACAGCAGCGCGTCGGCCGCAGCCGGCTGCCGGTTCCGGCGCGAGTGTGCGACGAGTGCGTCCCAGAGCGTCGCCCAGCAGACCCGGTACGCCTGCAGCACCTCGGGCAGCGGGGCCGACTGCTGCGCCCGTCGGCGGCCGGTTTCCTTGGGTGCACGCAGGTCCAGCGGAGCGTGCGGATCACGCAGAGCGGCGAGCAGGAACCGCAGGTTGTGCCCGACGGAGCGGCGCAGTTCGGCCACGGTGACGACCTGCGCGTCCCGGTAGAACGGGATCCGCGTGAGGATCGCGCCACAGGCGTCCTCGGTCAGCTCGGGCAGCCGGTCCTCCGCCCACGCGGCAAGGTCCGCCAATTCGGTGCCACTCATACGAAAACCTCCCTGTGCCTCATCTCAACACACTGCGCGCGGACCTGGAGGCATCCGCGCGCAGGCGGTCTGGCGGCGCAGACAAGGAGATCTGTCCGCGCCGACAGACTTCGTGCTCTTTCACAGCCCGGCCCGTCACCCCAGGAATAGCGTGGCTGATCATGAGTGACGAGCTGCAGGGCGCGGTGAACACCGCGATCTTCTTCGATCAGACGGTGGACAGTGTCGCGATCGTGGCGGAGGTCGACGGCGGGGTCGTGACGTTGCGCGGGACGGTCGGGAGTGACCGCGAGAAGGAGCAGACCGAGCACGACGTACTGCAGGTCGACGGCGTCACCGCCGTACACAACGAGCTGGTGGTCACGGCACTGGACGCGGCGACCCGGGACGATGCCGATCTGCGGGGCGCCGTCCTCCAGGCGCTGGCGCTGGAGGACGGCGTACCGGAGTCCGTCGACGCGAACGTCGTGGACGGTTGGGTCACGTTGAGCGGTACCGCGACGCACGATCAGTGCGACCGCGCCGAGGCCGTGGTGACCCGGTTGGAGGCGGTCAAGGGCGTGACCAACGACGTACAGCTGGTTGACTAGCCGCCGTTGAGGACGTCGTACTTCGGGGCGATCCGGAAGTACTGCGGGTCGGAGAAGGTCAGCGGGACCTTGCCCAGACTCTTGATCACGGTGCTCGTTCCGTTGGCGTGACCAACGGCGTACAGGTAACCGGACTTGGTTTCCTTGTCGATGCCGAGCAGCAGCGTGCCGCTCGCGCCGCACTTGGTCGCGATCAGCTGCTCGAAGCCCTGCCAGGTGGTGCCGCGGACCGTCTTGCTGGTCGGCGCGGCCAGGTACTTCGTCGGCCAGGTGACGGTGACGAGCGCACCGGACCTGGTGTTGGCGAGGAACGTCTCCGAGGTCGCCGTACGACCGATCAGCGCAATCCCCTTGACCGTGCTCAGGCCGCCGACACCGGAGGTGATGCGCCAGCCGCTGCCCTCGGAGATCCAGCGCTGCGTCACACCGTCGGTGCGCTGGCCGTACAGCAGTGTGCGGGACGGATCGCCGGCGTTCGCCGGGCGCAGGACCGACTGCTCGATCCAGCGGTAGTTGGACCAGCCGGCGCCGATCCGGAGGTTGTTGTGCGGGTAGTGCGGGTCGAGCTGGCTCTGGCCGTCGACGACGAACGAGCTGGAGTACAGCGCGCCGCCCATGACGGTCAGACCGGTCCGGGACTCGCCGCTGCCGAGCGGCGTGCCGGTGAACGTGCTGATGTGCTGGACCTGGTTCGCCGGGAACACCCCGGCCGTCCCACGGACCCCGCCGATGGTGATCGGTGCGGTGGCGTTGACCATCCGGCTGGTGAACGCGCCGGTCGACGTCACCGAGCCCAATCGCAACGCGCACGCTGCCGTCGTGCTGTCGGATGCTGACTGTGCAGCGGTCTTGGCCTGCGCCGACGGCACCATGGCCGCCCCGAGGCCGAACGCGAGCACGCCGGCCGAGGCCAGACCTACTGTCTTACGAAACATCTGGATCGTCCTCCCCTTGACGCGGAGGCACCCCAGCCTCCGTCGTACCGCATTGGAATCCGGCCGCCCCCGAAAAGTTGCCGGCTGATGTGACCTCCGCGACAACGGCTGGAGGGCTCGGTCGCCCGTGCTTGCTGGTAGACACGGGCGTGGGTACGTGTCGGCGACCGGGAAGCAGACTCGATGGTGATGGCGTGGCGGTTCGGTGCCGTTGACGTCGATGCCGTCATGGGGGTCCTGCGGGACGCGGAAACCTTCGCGGACTGGATGGTCGCCGTACCGCCGGAGCTTCGCGCCGGACCGAACTGGCCGCAGGTGGGAAGCGTCATCCTGCGCGACGACGGCCGCGAGCCGCGCGCACGCCATGCTCACAATCGGCAGCTGCTCGTCGCGGTCGTCGAGCGTTGGCGCCCCGAGAGCGAGCTGGTCGTCCGTCTGCGCAGTGGATTGGGCGGTTGGGTCGAGGTAGCGGTCAAGGTACAACCGCGCCCCGGCGGCGCACTGATCGAGGTCCGCTCCGAACCGCTCACCGCGACAGCCCGCCTCCGCTACAGCGGCACGTCCCGCGGCCGCGCCGAAGAACGCTGCGCCCAAGTCGCCGAAAACCTGATTACCCTGGCCACCACCGACGAACCCGAGGACTAGACCGGCCTCAGAACGATCCGCCCGAACACCTCGCCGTCCTGCATCCTCTGATGCGCCTGCCCGGCGTCGTCCAGCGGCAGTTCCGCATGGATCACCATCGGCATTCGGCCGTCCGCCGCGGCGGCGAACTGCTCGGTTCTGACGGTACGGCGTTCTGCGGCGGTTACCGTGTCCGCGCTGAAGGTCGCGAAGGACAGCGACCTGCGGAAGTTGGCCATCAACGCCGTACCGAGGTCAGCCGGTGGTGGACCCGCGATCGCGCCGACGGCGACGAGCCGGCCGTTCGGACGCAACTTGTCGAGGAACACCGGCAGCTCCGGCCCCGCCACGACGTCGATGATCACGTCGTACGCCGGGGGAGCGGTGGAGTCACCCGCCCCGGACCGGTCCAGAACGTGCGTCGCGCCGACCGCGCGCAACAGTTCACCGCGTGCCGCCGACGAGGTGGTGACCGCGACCGCCGATGCACCGCCCCGCGAGGCCAGGTGGACCGCGAGGATGCCGATGCTTCCGGCGGCACCACGCACCAGAACGGACTGGCCGGGGCTGAAATGCGCGTGCTGCAAGCCGAAATGCGCGACCACGCCTGAGCTCCCGAGCGTCACGGAGCCCGCCGCAGACAGGCCGGTCGGCAACGGTACGACGTCCTCGACCGCGGCGACTGCCTGCTCGGCGTACCCGCCACCAAGACCTGTGAACGCCCAGACCCGTTGCCCGATCCAGGAATGGTCCGTGTCGGGGCCGACGGCAATCACTGTCCCGGCAACCTCCGATCCTGGTACGAGACCTTCACGGAATCCCCACGCAGCAAGGGAACCGCTACGGATCAACGCGTCAACACCCCCGACCCCGATCGCCTCGACCGCAACCAGAACCTCACCTGCACCGGGCACCGGCGCCGGAACCTCGACGACACTCAGCACTTCTGGACCGCCGAACGCCTTGATCACCACTGCCTTCACGTGCGATCTCCTCTCGACTCCTCCTCGACTGTTCCGAGACTAAGTGGACGCACCCGTCCGGTTGGCTAGAGTGAGAGCGGTGAAGGATCGATTGCCTCAGAAACTGCGCGCCGACGCGGAGGACAACCGTGAGCGGATCCTGGCGTCGGCCCGAGCCCTGTTCGCGAGCGAGGGTCTGGCCGTGCCGATGCGCGAGATCGCCCGGCACGCCGGTGTCGGCCCGGCGACGCTGTACCGCCGCTACCCGACGAAGCAGGCGCTGGCGACCGCGGCCTTCGACGAACAGGTCCATGCCTGCGAGGCGATCGTCGAAGCGGGGCTCGCGGCGACGGATCCCTGGCAGGGGTTCTGTCTGGTGATCGAGCGGGTCTGCGAGCTGCACGTCCGGAATCGAGGGTTCACGGATGCGTTCCTGGCGACGTACCCCGAGGCGGTCGACAGTTCGGCGAGCCGCGAGTTGACGTTGAAGTCCGTTGCCACCTTGGCGCGGAGGGCGAAGGCGCGGGGGCGGCTGCGGCGGGATTTCGAGGTGAGTGATCTCGTCATCATGCTCACCGCGCACCGAGGGCTGCAGGCCTCGACCCCGGCTCGGCGGTTGGCTGCTTCGCGGAGGTTTGCCGCGCTGACCGTGCAAGCTTTCAGCGCATGAAAATGCCTGAGGCGGCCGTGGGAACGTCCCACGGCCGCCTCAGTGTGCAGGCTTGTGATCAGCCCTGGTTGTCAGGGATGTCGTCGTTCTGGCCGTCGAGGCCGTCGAGCTGGTCCTTCGCGACGCCGACGCCCTGGTCGATCTTGTCGCCGTACTGGCCGCCGGTCTTCTCGTCGACGAAGTCGCCGGCCTTGTCGAGACCCTCGGCGACCTTGTCACCGTGACCGTCGACCAGGTCGGCCGCCTTGTCCTTCAGGCCCTCGGCCGCGTCCTTGATGTTGTCGAATACGCCCATGTTCGTGATCCCCGATCAGTTTCCGTAGGTGCTGTTGTCGTTGCTGTCGCCGTCGTTCGAGGAGCCGTAGCCGCCCTCCGACGAACGCTCGTTGCCGTCACCGGACTGCCCGTAGTCGCTGCCCCCACGGGACTCCTCGCCCGATCCTTCGTCGCTGCGGGACTCCTCGCGCTGACCGTAGTCGCCGCCGGACTCTTCACGCTGACCGAAGTCACTGCCCGACTCTTCGCGCTGACCGAAGTCGCTGCCCGACTCGTTGCCGGATTCCCCTCCGCTGGAATCCTGGCCGAAGTCGTTGCCGCCGCGGTTCGAGTCGTCACCGGAGCCGTAGCTGTTGCTGTTGCCGGAATCCTCCCGACCACCCTGCTCGCCGTACTGGCTCTCGTTGTTCTGCTCGTCGTAAGGACTGCTCATGCGATATCTCCCCGTGAGATATGAGTTGTCGACCGCCCGGTACTGAACCAAGCTGTACGACGGGGCGGTCGTGAGCCGAATGGCACCCGCCCTTTCCTACCGGAAGGTAGGAGACGGCGCAAGGACTCCGTCGCGTGTTTTGCCTGCCTTCACGAACAGGTCACTCAGCCGGTTCTCAGGTGGCGGGTTCTCAGTCAAGGATTCGGCGCAGCCGGTTGGTCGCGCGGAACTGCAGCTGCTTGACGGCCCCGTCGGTGCGATCCATCGCCGCCGCGGTCTCGCTGATCGAGAGACCCGCGAAGAACCGCAGCAGCAGGCACTCGCGCTGGTCGTCCGGCAGCAGCGAGATTGCGCCGCGCAGCGACGCCTCGCTCACCGACGCCAGCGCGGCCTGCTCGGGTCCCATCGACTCGTCGACCTGCGGGTCGACCTCGTCGGTGACGATCGCCAGCCGGCTCCAGCCGGAGCGGTGATGGTCGATCACCACGTTCCGGGCGATGGTGACCAGCCAGGCCGCGAAGTTCAGGTGGGCTCGCGGCCGACGGGCGATCGCGCGGAACGCCCGCAGGAACGTCTCGCTGGTCAGATCCTCGGCCGCACTGCGGGACGAGGTCTTGCTGTAGGTGTAGCGGTAGATCGACGGCAGGTACCGATCGTAGAGCCGCCCGAAGGCCGCTCCGTCACCCGCTTGCGCGAGCCGGATCAGGTCGTCCTCGTCGTCGAGATGGTCGGAAACTGCGACAGATGCGGCGGTGTGTCTGGACATGTGTCGGTTACGCACCGCCCGGTGCGAAGTTGTTGATGGCCATGCGCTTCCTAAGCCCCGTTCTCAGTCAGCTACGCGGTGAACATCACGAAAAGGTTACCGAAAGTCGCCCACCGTGTCACCACCTATCCGCTCTGTGTCCGAAACTCAGTATTCTGGACCCGGCCGGCAAGGTAGACCGGTTCACCCAGGTAGTTGCTTGAAGCAACGGTGTGAGAGTCATGGAAGACGTTCAGCTCCGGCCGGCCACCGCCGCCGACGACGAGTTCCTGTACGACCTGCACCGCCGCAGCTTGGGCGAAGCCATCGAGGCGACCTGGGGTCCATGGGACGACGACGTACAACGGGAGTTCCACCGCAGGTGGTTCGCGCCGGAGACCGTCGAGATCGTCCTGGTCGGCGGACGGCGGGCCGGAATGGTGCAGGCGGCAATGACCGGTGCCGACACGTTCTACATCTCCCGGATCGAGATCGCCCCGGAGGTGCAGGGCGGCGGCATCGGTACGACGTTGTTGCGCGGGCTCCTCGATCGCGCTCGTGCGTCGGGTGCAGGTGCCGTCGAGTTGCACGTGCTGGAGCTGAACCGTGCGCGTGCGTTGTACGAACGCCTTGGCTTTCGAGTGGTTGACGTGGCGCCTCCCAAGCTTCGGATGCGCTTGGCTCTGTGAGGGCGGAGGCCGGATGCTGCAGGGGGCGGGGTTGGGGGGTGGGGGGCGGTGCAAGATGGGCTTATGGATCTGTCTCTTGCGACGTCGTACGACGCCTCTCCGGAGGAAGTGTTTGCGATGATCACCGATGTCACGTTTCAGGAGCAGGTGTTTCAGCGGTTGCAGGCGCAGTCGTACGACGTGGTGGTGGGCGATGACGGTGACGACCTCGCGGTGCAGTTGCACTGGCAGACACAGGTGATCGACGTACCGGTCGTGGCACGTAGGTTCGTCGGGCACACGCTCGAACTGGAGCAGTCGAAGCGCTGGCATCGGCCCGATGTCGACGGTGGGCGGCTGGCCGAGGTCGACGGGTCGCTCGCCGGTGTGCCGGTGAGGCTGACGGGTACGACGCGGATCGTTCCGGACGGACGCGGTACTACGCAGGCGTTCGATCTGCAGGTGACGGCTTCCGTCCCGGTCGTCGGGACCCGCCTCGAGCAGCTGGTCGCCGAGGCGGTGCGGGTTCGGCTGGAGAAGAAGTTCGAGGTCGCGTGGTCCTGGCTCTCCGGATCACTCTGACCACACGTTATGCGAAGGCCGAGTGCCCGGTGATCGAGCGTCCGACGATCAGCGTGTTCATCTCGCGGGTTCCCTCGTAGGAGTAGATGGCCTCGGCGTCGGCGACGTACCGGCCGACGTTGTGTTCGAGCAGGATCCCGTTGCCGCCCAGCAGTTCGCGCGCGTAGCCGACGGTCTCGCGCATCCGCATGGTGCAGAACATCTTCGCGAGCGACGCATGTTCGTCGTACGCGACTCCGCCGTCCTGGAGTTGCGAGAGCCGCGCGCAGAGCGTTGCCGACGCGGTGGTGTTGGCGAGCATCCGGACGAGGAGGTCCTGCACGAGCTGGAAGGCTGCGATCGGTCGTCCGAACTGCTCGCGGTCGCGGGCGTAGGCGAGCGCGTGCCGGTACGCACCCCGCGCGCAGCCGACCGACATCCAGGCGACTCCGGCGCGTGTCATCAACAGCACCTTCGCGGTGTCCCGGAACGAGTTCGCGCCGGCCAGCCGGTTCGCCTCCGGCACGCGTACGTCGGAGAGCGTGATCAGCGCGTTCTGTACGACGCGGAGCGCCATCTTGTCCTCGAGCTTCGACGTAGTGAACCCGGGTGTGTCCTTCTCGACCACGAAACCCTTGACCTGCCCGTCCTCGACATCGCGGGCCCAGATCACGGTCAGGTCGGAGAACGTGGCGTTGCCGATCCACTTCTTCTGACCGTTCAACACCCACGTGTCGCCGTCGCGCCGAGCCGTCGTCTGCAGACCGCGCGAGGCCCCCGACCCGACGTCGGGTTCGGTCAGCCCGAACGCCCCGATCAGCTCCAGCCGCGCCATCGCGGGCAGCCATCGCTGTTTCTGTTCCTCGGAGCCGCACAGATAGATCGAGCCCATCGAGAGTCCGCTGTGCACCCCGAAGAACGTCGCGATCGACGGGTCCGCCGTACTGAGTTCCATCGCGATCAGGCCGTCCAGCAGGAAGCTCCGGCCGGGGCAGCCGTAGCCGGTGTACGGCGTACCGACGATGTTCAGGTCGCGCAGCGCCGGGAGCAGCTCGAACGGGAACGCCGCGCGGGTCCAGTAGTCGTTGATGATCGGCGCCACTTGCTTGTCGCCGAAATCACGGACGGCGTGCAGCAGAGAGCGCTCTTCGTCGTTCAGCAGGAGTTCGAGGCCGTAGAAGTCGATCGGGTCCGTGGTCATGATGGATCCCCCTCAGCGGGACAGGAAGCGGGTGATGACGGGCACCAGCGTCGGTGCCTCGGTGACGAGCTCGACATGCCCGCCGTTGTAGATGTGCAGTTCGGCGTGCGGGATCAGCCGGGCCAGGATGCGTCCGTTGACGACCGGGATGATCGGGTCGTCGTCTCCGGTGAGAACGAGCGTCGGCTGCCGGATCAGGCCGAGGAACGGGAGGCTGGTCCAGCAGGCGCCCGCGAGCAGCTGGTACACGTAGCCGCGCATCGATCCCGCGCTGACCTGGTTCTTGAAGACCGCGAGGATGTCGCCCGCGTGTTTCCGCGCGGTCCCGCCGTACAGGAGACCGGCGACGCCGGCGGCGTACCCGGGGTCGCTGAAGCGTCGTGGCGTGAGCATGCGCAGCAGCGTGGTCGGTTTGCCGGGCACCATTAGGACTCCGGTGCCGGTGCTGACCAGGACCAGCCGGCGGACCCGCCGCCGGTGCTGGGCCGCGAGTTGCTGGGCAAGCGCTCCACCCCACGACAGTCCGAGTACGTCGACCTGGTCGTACCCGAGCTGGGTCAGCATCCGGTCGACCATCCACGCCATCCGGGGGATGCCGTCCGGGAGCAGACCGCTCCGCGAGCCGCCGACACCCGGTACGTCGAAGCGGATCACCGTCCGGTCCCGCAGTACGTCGACGACGGGCTGCAGGACCTCGAAGCCGGCGCCGATGCCACAGCACATCAGCAGCGGCGTCTGACGGGGATCGCCAGGAGTCACGTCGTACCGGAGCAGGCGGCCGCCGGCGGTCAGGGTCTCCACGTCACGACTCCCGCACGTAGCTGCCAGGGGCTTCTTCCAACGGCTCCAGTCCGCCACCGCCGAGGTGCTTCGGCGCGACCTTCATCCGTCCACTGCGCGAACCGAGCCAGCCGATGTAGTCCGGCCACCAGGAGCCCTGTTCAGTTGTTGCTGTGCGCAACCACTCGTCGGGGTCCTGCGGGTTCGTGTCGTTGACCTGGAACGTCGCTTTCGGGTTGGTCGGCGGATTGACCATCGACGCGATGTGACCGGCCGTCGACAGCACGAACCGGGTCTCGCCACCGAGCAGTTGCGTACTGCGGTAGCAGGACTGCCACGGGCAGATGTGATCAGAGATTCCTGCGATGACGTACGACGGCGTGGTGACCTTGCCCAGGTCGACCGGCGAGCCGAGCATCGTCGCCGCACCCGGCTCGGTGAGCGAGTTCGACATCGCCTGCTCGACGAACCCGCGGTGCAGGGCGGCGGTCATCCGGGTGGTGTCGGCGTTCCAGAACAGTACGTCGAACGCGGCCGGCGGACGGCCCTGCAGGTAGTTGTTGACCCAGTAGCTCCAGATCAGATCGGTCGGCCGCAGCCAGGCGAACACCTCGGCCAGCGCGCGTCCGTCCAGGAAGCCCCTCGAGGCGGACAGCGCGATCGCTGCGGCGGCCATTCGCTCGTCCATGGCGGCCGACGCGAGTCCGGCGCGGCTCTGGTCGAGCACCGAGACCGCGAGCGTGAAGCTCGCGACCCGGTCGAGTTCGCCGCGGTCGGCGAGGTGGCCGAGCAGCATCGAGGCCAGGATCCCGCCGGAGCAGGTCGCGAACAGATGCGTGCTGTCGGTCCGGCAGATCCGTTGTACGGCGTCCATTGCGGTCAGGATCGCGCCGCCGTACGTGTCCAGGTCCCAGTCGCGGTGCCGCGCGTCGGGGTTCCGCCACGAGATCGTGAACACCTGCTGGCCTTGCTGGACGAAGTACTCGACCATGCTCCGGCCCGGCGCGAGATCGACGACGTAGTACTTGTTGATCACCGGCGGGACGATCAGCAACGGAACGGTGCGGACCTTCGGCGTCTGCGGCGTGTACTGGATCAGCTCCAGGACCTCGTTGTGGAACACCACCGCACCGGGGGTGACGGCAACCGTCTTGCCGACCTCGAAGGCTGTCGCCTCGACCATGCTCGGCACCCGCGGCGCGGTCGACAGATCGCGGACCAGGTTCCGGGCGCCCACGATCGAGCTCAGGCCGGCGGTGTCGATCAGCGCCTTCCAGGCCGACGGGTTCAGCACCGGGTTGTTGCTCGGGGCAAGCGCCTCGACGAGGTTGTCGAGGACGAAGGTCATCCGTTGCGTGTCGCGCCAGTCGAGGCCGGCGTCGGAGGGCAGCGCGGCGGCAGTCTCGGCGGCGGCCAGGTAAGCCTGGACGATCCGGCGCAGGATCGGGTTCTGCGTCCACGCGGGGTCGGTGAACCGGCGGTCCCGGCGGGACGCGGCCCGGTCGGAGTGACCGATCGCGATCTCGCCGAGTTCCCCGGCCAGGTGGGCCGCCCGGTGCCCGAGCGTCCGCGGCCGGGCGGCCAGACCGGCCGCCATCCGGGCCCAGGCCGCGTTCGGGGTGAACCGGCGCAGCGGGCCGATCGCCGCGCTGGTCAGCAGCAGGTCGAGCGGGGCAGCAAGTTCGTCGGCAGTCGTAGTCATCGCAGTGTCCCTTCCGGTACGACGACGTCGCGCCGCTGGATCTTGCCGGTCGGACCCTTCGGCAGCTCGTCGACGATCCAGACCGCGCGCGGGTACTTGTACGCCGCGATCCGGCCCTTCACGAAGTCGCGCAGTTCCTCGGGTGTCGCCGTCGTACCCTCCTTGAGAGCGACGGCGGCGCCGATCTCCTCGCCGAGCGACGGGTGCGGGATGCCGACCACGGCCGCCTCGGCGACGGCCGGATGCTCGTACAGCACCTCCTCGACCTCGCGCGGGTAGACGTTGTAGCCGCCGCGGATCAGCAGGTCCTTCTTCCGGTCGACGATGAAGAAGTAGCCGTCCTCGTCCTGCCGGGCCATGTCGCCGGTGCTGAGCCAGCCGTCGGCGTCGATGGTCGCCGCGGTCTCCTCGGGCTTGTTCCAGTAGGACTTCATCACGTTGTGGCCGCCGATCTGGATCTCACCGATCTCACCAGGCTGCACCGGTTGCCGCTTGTCGTCGACCACTCGCATCCGGACGCCCTCGATCGGCGTACCGATCGACCCCGGCTTGCGGACCGCGTCCGGGTGGTTGAACGACGCGACCGGGGAGGTCTCGGACAGTCCGTAGCCCTCGAGGATGATGCAGCCGAACGCTTCCTCGAACCCGCGCAGTACCTCGACCGGCAGCGCGGCCCCACCCGAGATGCAGGTGCGCAGCGTGCTCACGTCGTACTGCTCCCGATCGGGGACGCCGAGCATCGCGGCGTACATGGTCGGAACGCCTTCGAAGACCGTGACGCGGTCGCGCTGGATCACCTCGAGGGCCTTGGCGGGGGTGAAGCGGGGGATCAGGGTGAGGGTGGAGCCGTTGGCGATCGCGGAGTTGAGGCCGCAGGTCAGGCCGAACACGTGGAACAGCGGCAGGCAGCCCATCACCACGTCGTCCGGGCCGAGCAGGACCAGCGTCCGCGCGGTGACGGCCTGGTTGGTGTTCAGGCCGGCGTGCGTCAGTTCGGCGCCCTTCGGCCGTCCGGTGGTGCCGGAGGTGTAGAGGATCACCGCCGTGTCGTCGGCGTCCCGGCTGGCCGGGTTCACCAGCGGGCGGCGCTCGGCGACGAGCTCGCGGAACTCCTGCGGAGCGACCGGCGCCAGTTCGGAGCCGGCGGCCTTCGCGCCGGCCTCGGCCTCGTCGGCGACCTCGTGCCAGGCGAACAGCACCCGGGCGCCGGAGTCGCCGAGGTAGTACTCGACCTCACGCCGCTTCAGCAGCGGGTTCATCGGTACGGCGACGGCACCGGCCCGGAGGATGCCGTAGAAGATGATGGCGAACTCGGGGACGTTCGGCAGCATCAGCCCGACCCGGTCGCCGGGCTGTACGCCGTACTCCTGGAGCAGCGTTGCCACGCGGGAGGCCGCGTCGTCGAGGGCCGTGTAGCTCAGGACGTCGTCGTCCAGGCGGATCGCGGGGTGGTCCGGGTACATGGCCGCGGACTCGGAGAGGTTGAGGCTGAGGTTCGTCATGGTGCGGCTCCGGGGTGGTGGGTTGCTGTGGTTCCACGATCCGGCGGGGCCTGCCCGAAGGCGATGGGGCGTCGGCCAACGTGACGGCGCTGCGGGTGTGGGCGCGAACAACGTCCTATGCTCCGAAGATGAGCGCCGCCGCCGAAGGTCCGCTGGACGAACTGGTCGACCGGATGCACGCCCGCGCCGCCGAGCTGATCGAGGCGATGGCGTCCCGGATCGAGTCCGAGGTCGAGTTCTACCGGGTCGGCGGGCTGGTCCCGCCGGACGTGTTGCGCGCGTCGTGCGGGGCGAACTTCAAGTTCATGCTCGAATCGCTGGCCGGCAACGACGGCTCCGACCCGGTGTCGGCGCGTGAGACGGGACGTGAGCGGGCCGAGCAGGGCGCACCGCTGGCCGACGTGATGGCGGCGTACCGAGTAGGGACCCGCTACCTGTGGGACGCGGTGCTGTCCGAGGCGGCTGCGGCCGGGATGACCGACCAGGTCGTGGTGCTGGCGTCGAGCCGGTTGTGGCAGGTGCAGTCGTCGTACACCGACGCGATGACGGACGCGTACCGCGACGTGCAGTCGCGACGGATGCTTTCGCAGGACCAAGAGCGTTCGGCGCTCGTGGAAGCGCTGCTCGAAGGCCGGATGCCCGGCGGGCGAACGGTCTGGGAGGCGGCCGAGTTGTTGCGGCTGCCGTACAAGGGCCCGTTCGTGGTCGTCGCGGCCGAGGTGCCCGAGGTCGGGCGGCAGGCGGTGACTGCGGCGGAGGAGCGGCTGCGATCGGTCGGTATCGCGTCGGCCTGGCGGTTGCTGCCCGAGCTGCAGATCGGCGTCGTGTCCGTGCCGCCCGCACGTCTCGGCGTACTCGTCGACCTGCTCAGCCGGTCCGCGACGGGGCGGGTCGGTGTCAGTCCGCCGTACGACGAACTCGACGGGACCGGTCAGGCGGTCCGGTTCGCCCGGGTCGCGCTCGCGGGGTCGACCGCGGACTCGCCGGTCACGTTGTTCGAGGAGTCACCGCTGACGATGGCGGCGGTCGCGGCGCCGGACGTGATGCAGTACTTCGTCCACAAGGTACTCGGAGGACTCGACGACCTCGCGCCGGACGACCGTGAGGTCCTGCTCGACACCCTCGCCGCGTGGTCGACCCACAACGGCTCAGCCACCGAAACGGGCGAGTACCTCTACTGCCACCCCAACACCGTCCGGCACCGCCTCCACCGCATCGAAGAACGCACCGGCCGCACACTCACCGACCCACGCGCCGTCGCCGAACTCCTCCTCGCCCTGGAAGCGTCACGCACTAGCTGAGCTCACGCCGGGAGATATCCCCGGGCGTTGTGGGTTCTCCCCTGGCATACGAGCGGAGAACCTCCCACACCAGGGGTTATCCGGCGCTCCGGTCAGATGTGTGGGCGTCAGCGGCGGCATCCGGAGACTCACGACAGACCGTGGAGACCTGCAACCCGACATTCCCTGCCTCCCCCCACCACCTGCTGTCTCCAGTCC
>NZ_JBSGTS010000020.1:0-141959 GCF_053607525.1 Kribbella sp. NPDC055110 | reverse complement strand
CCCCTACGACCCCGCCAACCACCGCGCCGCAACCATCCTCAACCAACACACAACCGCTCAATCTGCGGCGTGAGGTTGACACAGGGAGTGTCATGACTGCTCTCCTCGTACGCGCGTATGTCGCCCATCAGATGCCGCTCGGCCGGATTCTGTGACACCTCTGGCGGTATGGCGCTCGTCACGTCCTCAGATCGTCACGGGAGTCGCGCCGCCGGCATCTCGTGTTCGTCCAGTAGATCCCACGAGTGAGGACGACGACGATGGAACCCCGTATCGACCTGATGCAGAACGAGCTCGGCAGCAAGCTGGCGAAGCGGCTGTTCGCGGTCCATTCCCTGCTGCAGCAGACCGGCCTGCCGACCACGACCCAGAACCTGGTGATGCTCCGGGCCAGCCAGATCAACGGTTGCGGACACTGTATCGACATCCACGCGAAGGAGGCCGCGGCCGAGGGTGAGACCACGACCCGCCTGAACCTGGTCGCCGGCTGGCGGCACTCGACGGTGTTCACGGAGGAGGAGCAGGCCGCGCTGGCGATGACCGAGGAGGCAACCCGGCTCGCCGACGCGTCCGAAGGCGTCTCGGAGGAGACGTGGACCCGCGCAGCGAAGTACTACGACGAGAACCAGCTGATCGGGCTGGTCACCCTGATCGCCATGATCAACGCCACCAACCGCATGGCCATCACCCTCAACCAGCTGGGCGGCTCCTACGAACCCGGCCTGATGACAACCGCCATCAGCAGCTGACACCCCAACGCGAGGGGATATCCGGCGCTCCGGTCAGATGTGTGGGCGTCGGTGGCGGCATCCGGAGACTCGCGACAAGCTGTGGAGACCTGGAACCCGACATTCCCTGTCTCCGCCCACCAACTCCTGTCTCCGGTCCCACCGCACCACACCACCGCTTGCCCGCACCGCACGCACCGCACCGCACCACCGCCCACACCACCACCGCACGCACCGCACCACCGCATGCACCGCCCGGTCCATCCCGCCGGCCGGCGCCGAGGTGGGCGCGACAAGAGCCCTCGCACACGAGGGGATATCCGATGGTGTTGTGGCTTCTCCCTTGGTGTTAGAGGGGAGAACCCCCAACGCCAGGGGATATCCGTTCTTGTGCTGGATGGGTGGATGTTGTCTTGCCGGCTGGGTGATGGGGTTGGTGGCGGGACGGCTGGTCGCGGCGGGGTGATGTGCACGCTCGACAGGTAGTGCACCCGCGAGACGGTGTACGCACGGGCGCGTTCACGCTCAGGTGCACTACCCCACCACCCGACACCTCCTGTCGAGCGTGCACATCCCAAGCCCGGCACCGCCCTGGAGCCCGTCGACCACGCACACATCAATCACAAGAAACGGATATCCACTGGCGTTGTGGGTTCTCCCCTCTAACACCAACAGAGAAGCCAGGCGGATATCCCCTCGCGTGCGGAGGCCTCGCCACGCTCAGCCAGGCGCGGTGGGGCGGTGGTACTGGGCGGTGGTTACTGGGCGGTGGTTTTGTCCAGGTCCCAGATGCGGGCGGTGGTCCAGGCGTATTCCCAGGCCTGGATGTCGGGGGGCTCGATGCCGAGGCCGGTGAGGATGGCGCAGACCTGTTCGCGGTGGTGGTTGGCGTGGTTGATCGCCTGGGCGATGAAGATGCCGACGCGGGTGCCGCGGGTGTTGTCGTCGACGATCAGCACGCGGTCGACGTCGATCGGCTGGGTGAGGAAGTACTCCCAGAGGTCGCCGGCCTCGGCGTTCCAGATGGCCAGGGTTTCCAGCTCGGTCGCCGGTTCGCTGTCGACGTACGCGAGGGGACGGTCCGCGATCCGGCGCAGGTAGCTGCCGTCGCAGCGGACGATGTGGTCGAGGGTGGCGAGGATGCCGCCGAACGTGCCGACGCCGGTGACCTCCAGCTGCTCGGCGGTCAGGTTCTGGGCGCGGCAGAACTCGATCAGGCTGCCGGTCGCCCAGTTGTTGTGCCGGATGGGGTCGAAGAGCAGATCGTTGGTTCCCATGCAGGCCAAGCTAGCCGCGCCCGCCGTACCCGGGGTACTGGATTTCGACCCCCGGGTACGGCGTGCGCACGGTCAGCTCGCGGCGATGTTGACCATCCAGTTGATGCCGAACCGGTCGGTGACCATGCCGAACTCGTCGCCCCACATCTGCTTCTCGAGCGGGACCGACACCTTGCCGCCGTCCGCGGACAGCTTCTCGTAGTACCCGCGCAGCTCGTCGCCGTCGCCGCTCAGGCTGATCGCGATGTTCTCGCCCGGGTTGTACGGCATGCCCTGCGGCGTGTCGGAGGCCATCAGCGTGAACCCGCTCGGGGTCTCGAGCTGGCTGTGCATCAGCTTCTCGTCGTCGTCCGGTCCGTGACCGGCGCCGAACTCCTTGAAGGTGTTCGTGGACAGATCGCCGCCGAACACCCCCTGGTAGAACTCCATCGCCGCGCGCGCGTCGCCGTCGAACTGGATGTACGGATTGAGCCGAGATGCCATCGAACTGTCCTTCCCCCAACCGGCCGGACCCTCTGGCCCGGCGCTCATGTTCCGCACAGTAGACCCGGCCGCCGACAGTCCGCGACCCCCTGAAACGCACCGTCGGGTTAAGGTCTCGGGATGTTGCTGCGACACATCACAATCGATGCCGGAGACCCCTACAAGCTCGCACAGTTCTGGAGTACCGTGACCGGCTGGCCGGTGGCCGACGGCGACGTACCGGGAGACGACGAGGTACTCGTGCAGGCGCCGGCGCCGCTTCCCGGGCTGCTGTTCATCGCGGTCCCGGAGGGAAAGACCGTGAAGAACCGGGTGCACCTCGACTGGGGACCGACGGAACGTACGCGGGACCAGGAGGTCGAGCGGATCCTGTCGCTCGGCGGCACGATCCACGAGGACCACCGGGTCCCGGACGGCCGCGGCTGGGTCACGATGAAGGACCTCGAAGGCAACGAGTTCTGCGTCGAACGCAGCGACGCGGAGCGCGCCGGCTGAGCAGGCCCCCACCCGTCGTGATCGAACGCCCACGTCCCGTCACCCGCGATCACAGGTGACGGGTCCGATTCCGGTATGACCGGAATCTATTCAGGATTTGCGTCTTCGGGGATCCTGGTGTGGGGAACCGGGGGGTTCGCTCCGGGGTGTTGGGGGTAGGGGCATGCAGCGAATTCGGGGGTCACCGCGTCATGTCTGTACAGGAAGACGGAGGCTGGGGGGCGTCGAGATGTTGCACCAGGTGCGGGAACAACCAGGTCATGCGGGTGAACGGAAGCCGTCCGCGCTGCGGGCGTTCCTGGGGTCGGTCGCCGCGATCGTCGTGACGCTGCTCGTGGTGGCGTTGCTCGGCGGCGTCCTCGTCGTACTCGAACCGCGGTCGACGAGCGCCGAAAGCACGGTCGGGGGCGCCGACTACAGCGTCCCGTCGAGCGGGCCGGGGCGGTACGGCTCGGGCACGCTCGGCCCGTGGCAGAACCTGATCCACCGGATCAGCCCGGAGGACCAGATCCGCGACGTGCTCGCGTTCGACGGGATCTTCATGTTCGGCGACAGCATCGCCGTCCAGGACAGTGGCGCGCTCGAGCGGCTGCTGACGGATCGCACCGGCGACGCGATCGCCGTCCACGACTGGTCCGGGCAGCCGGCGTCAGCGGCGGTCGACGCGCTCGAAGAGTGGTCGGGTAGCTACGGTCTGCCGCGACGAATCGTGATGGCGGTCGGTACGAACGACATCTTCGACCCGGCCGCGTTCGCGGCGCAGGTCGAGCGCGCGCTGCGGATCGCCGGGCCGGACCGGACGGTGTACTGGGTGAACGTGTACGTCAGCCGCACCAAGCAGCCGGCCGCCGTACGGGAGGCCGATCTCGCCAACAGCGCGTGGATCAACCAGCAATTGCAGGACGCGGCGTTCCAGCACCCGAACCTACGGATCATCGACTGGTCCGGGTTCCTCCAGTCCCGGCCGGACCGCCCGGCGCAGTACCTTCGCGACGGCGTCCACACCAGTCAGCCGGTCGGCGGCGCGGCCCGCAACGAACTGATCGCGGACGCCATCCAAAGTCGCTGAACATGCCAACCTCAGGGCCGTCTTCCGCGTGAAGAGAGCTGAGGAGGTAGGCATGTTCATCAAGCGCTGGTCGATCTCGGCCGCCATTATCGTGATCCTGACCGCGTTCCTCCTGGCGTTGCTGCATCTCGAGGCGCCGACCGCGCACGCGAAGGCCGCCGCACCGGTCGTCAGCTCGGGAACCTTCGGATCCGGCGCGCTCGGATCCTGGCAGGCGAACAACCGCGTGATCGCGAGCAGCGCGGAGGTCCGCCACGTCGTCGCGACCGACGGCGTGGTGCTCTTCGGGGACAGCATCGCCGTACAGGACGGCGCCGCTCTCGGCCGGCTCCTCGGACAACAACTGGGTACGTCGTTCGCGCAGTACAGCTGGGCCGGCCAGCCGACGTCCGCGGCGGTCGACGCGATGGCAGCCTGGGCGCGCGAGTACGGTCTCCCGCGGCGAATCGTGATGGCGGTCGGGACCAACGACATCTTCGACCCGCCCGCGTTCGCGGCACAGGTCGAGCGGGCGCTCGAGATCGCCGGCTCGCAGCGGACCGTCTACTGGGTCGACGTGCAGGTCTCCCGAACCGACGAGCCGCCCGCCGTACAGGTCGCCGATCAGCGCAACAGCGAGTGGATCAACCTGCAACTGTCGCAGGCGGCGCTGCAGCATCCGAACTTGCGGATCGTCCGTTGGGCCGAGTTCCTCGCGGCACGTCCGGAGCGGCTGCACACCGACCTGCGCGACGGGCGGCACACGACTGTGCCGACCGGCCAGAACGCGCGGAACACCCTGATTCTGCAGGCGATCCGGCCCAGCTGACGCTGCCCGTCCGGGCAACCGGAACCGAAGTCGTCGATCCGCGCAACTTTTCGGACGGCTCGCGACATCTATGAGGTAGAGGAACCGACTTGACCTCGGGGGGAACCGATGGCGACGTATCTGACAGGGGCTGACCGGCAGAACTGATGCCGGACGCAACCTTCGACCATTCGCTCCGCGTTTCTGAAGTACTCACCGACACAACCACCTGACTCTGTCACCGGGATCGCCCTACCCGAATTCAGGTCTAGGCCAGAATAGGCATGCCTTCGGGTATGCGGGGAGGACCAACGATGCCCGCGAGACATCTGCGCACGTCCAGTACGACGCTACGACTCACGATCGCGCTGCTCGCGAGTGTCGCCGTACTGGGCGCCGTCCTGATGATCCCGTGGGGCGGATCCGAGCCGGAGGCCGCGCCGGATCCGACCGTGAGCCGCACGCCCGAGCCGCCGACTGCGCCGCCTGCGCCGGTGCGGCAGAACGTCTACACGTGCCCGGCGTACAGCGGGATCGACAGCGCGAACCCGGTCGCCAATCTCTCCAAGGACATGTTCACGTGGGGTACGACGCCGCCGACCAAGGTCGGTGACGGCAAGGGAAACATCGACTGGCGGATGAACCCGCCGAACAACCCCAGCTGGTACATGTGGCTGCACTCGCTTCGTTGGCTGGGGCAAGGAATCGACGCCGCCGCGGCCGGCGACAAGGCCGCACTGCAACGGGTCAGCGCGATCACGCGCGACTGGGTCAAGGACAACCCGTACTCGTGGACGTCCGACGTCGGCGCGTACGAGTCGACGATGCACCGCACCAACGTGCTGATCTGCCTGCGACAGGCGGTGCTATCGGGGCTGCACGCGGCGCGGCTGCCGTTGACGTACGCGTGGCTGGACAAGGCGCTGCTGGAGCACGCATGGTTCCTGCAGAAGAACTACAGCGGCGACTGGAACCACGGCACCGACGAGAGCCTGGCGTTGTTCGGGATCGGGTGCACGCTGCAGCGCGACGATCTGAAGAAGATCGCGTCCGACCGGCTGACGAGTGCGATCACGACGTCGATCGACACGCAGGGTTCGACGAACGAGCAGTCGACGGCGTACGCGCAGTTCAACTACATGCTCTGGGGGCGGGCGATCGACGTACTGCGTCAGTGCGGCGTCGACCCCGGTACGACGATCACGGCGCGCCGCCGCGAACTCGCGAAATGGCTCGCGCTGGCAACCAACTCGCTCGGGAACCTGCCGCAGCTCGGCGACTCCGAGGTGGTTCGCACGGTGCCCGTCACCGGGACGGTTCTCGAGTACGCCGGTACGCGCGGCGCCCGCGGGATCCGGCCGACACAGCGGATCGGGATCTTCGACGCCGGGTACATCTTCGGGCGGACCGGCTGGGGCGAGACACGGCCGTTCACGCAGGAATCGACGTACAGCATCCGGTTCGGACCGTCGCAGAAACTGCACGGGCACAACGACCACACGTCGATCACGTACACCTCGCGCGGGCGCGACATCCTGATCGACGGCGGGCACGCCGGGTACAAGATGGACGACTGGCGGTTCTGGGCGAAGAGTCAGTTCGCGCACAACGAGATGGTCGTGAAGTCGGCGACCGGGCACCCGGAGACCAAGCTGGTGCGGTCGTCGATCAAGGCGACGTCGGAGTTCTACGAACTGCACGACTCGCCGGGCGCCGGGATCGACCGGACGCGGGACGTGCTGGTGCTGAAGGATCCCGATCTGATGGTGGTGCTGGATCGCGGAGCGTCGGCCGCCGAGCAGGAGTACTCGACGCTGTGGCATCTGCCCGCGGACCAGAAGGTGGTTGTCAGCAGCAACGATCGGGCGGTGGCCGCACGACCGGGCGACACGGTGAAGACGACGCTGCTGCAGATCCCGTTCCAGCAGGCGACGACGCCGATCGAGGTGACGACCGGGCAGCAGGACCCGATCCAGGGCTGGCACTACACGACGATCGACAAGCGGCTGCCGTCGCCGGTGGTGAAGTTCAACCGGTCCGGTCAGGACGCGAACATCCTGTCCGTGATCGCCCCGACCCGCACCAACGCGACGGTCTCGTACACGACGTCGTGGCAGGGCTCGCGAATGATCGTGAACCTGACGGTCGACGGGGTGACCACCGTGATCAGCGTCGCCGCGGACGGGACGATGCAGCGGATCAAGTAGGTTTGCGGACCGCCAGCACTCAACAACTGCCGTCCGCGGGACGCGCTGAGCGTGAGCCGCGGGCGCCGGCGCCAGTTGTGTAGTGCTGGCGGTCCGCCTCAGGCGTTGGCCCCGGTCGCGTCAGGCCTTGGGGCCGACGGGTTTCCAGTCGCGGGGCGGGTCCTCGCCGACGCGGCCGTCGACGGCCTCGCGGATCAGGTCGGCGTGGCCCGTGTGGCGGCCGTACTCCTCGATCAGGTCGCAGACCAGGCGGCGGAGGCTCGCATGCCGCCCGTCCGGCCAGGTGATGTCGGCCGGCTGATCGAGCCCGCCGTCGGTGATTGCCGCCGTCAACGTCTCCCGGGACCGCGCGACCGCGCCGTCCCACAACGCGTACAGCTCGGCCGGTGTGTTCTCGACGGCGGAGTTGAACTCCCAGTCGTTGTCGTCGTGCCAACCGTTCTCCAGCCACGGCCCGCTCATCGGCTTCCCCTGGAACTTCACGTCGAACAGGTAGTCCTCGTTCGCGGCGAGATGCTTCAGCAACCCGCCGAGCGTGATCGACGACGCCCCGATCCGCGTGTTCAACCCGTCCGCGTCCAGTTCGTCGACCTTGTACCGGAACGTCGTACGCAACCGGTCCAGTGCCCCGACCAGATGCTCGACATCACTCCCCGCCAACGGCGGCTCCCACCACGGCGAAACCCACGCATTTTCACTCATGGCAGCACGGTAGATCCAATTCCGGACGCTCCCCTTCCGGAACCTGGAATGCGCCGTACTGGAACCTCCCGAGCGGCGCCCGTGCGTTCGTAGACGTTCCGGTCGCCGAGTCGGTCACAGCGTTCGGCGTACGACGATGTTGCGTTTGGCGGTCGTGCGGTGCTCGGCGTACGTCGTGAAGCCGGCGGCGAGGAACGTGCTGAGTACGCCGCGGCCGGGGTCGCCGGGCATCGCCTTCACCGGGTAGGCCTCCACGATCCGCGCGCCCGAGCTCCGCGCGTACTCGACGGCCGCGTCGACCATCGGCGACGTCAGCCCTCGCCCGCGGTACCCGCTCTTCACGAACAGGCAGTTGATCGCCCAGATCGTGTCGTCGTCCGGCTCGTCGATCGGCAACGTCCGCGAGTGAAGGATCGCGTAGTACGCCGTCCGCGGGGCAACGGCGCACCAGATCGCCGGGCGGTCCTCGACGTACCCGATGAGCCCGACCGGCTCCCCCGCGTCGACGAATCCCTCGAGCGCGGCACGGTTCTCGGCGCTCCCGTTCGCGGCAACGATTGATGCGGGCAACCGGCGGGCCATGCACCAGCATCCCCGCGTCCCGCCGCTCGGCCCGAGCAGCTCGACCAGGTCCTCCCACCGCGCCTGGTCGACCGGGTACGCCTCCACCCGCGCATTCAACCACGCACCGCGAGGCCCCCAGGACGTCCGCAAGTTCGGGCACGACCCGACCTGATCGAGTGATCCCGATCATCGAGCTGTGGTTGGGTGGCGACGTGCATTTCACCGCGAAGCTCCCGACCAAACGGATGGCTGCCGACTGCTTGTTCACGGATCAAGCGGGACGGTTGCTCGTGCTTCAGCCGCCGTACAAGCCGACCTGGGACATCCCCGGCGGCTTGGTCGAACGCGACGAATCGCCACGCCTCGCCGCCCAGCGCGAGGTCCGGGAGGAGATAGGCCTGACCGTGGAGCCTGGCGGCCTGCTCGCGGTGGATTGGATCCCGCAGTCAGGAGACTTCACGGAGATCGTCGCGTTCCTGTTCGACGGCGGGGTGCTCACACCGGCCGACATCGACCGGATCGTGCTCCAACCGACGGAGGTCACCTCCTCCAGGTTCGTCACCCTCGACGAAGCCAGCCACCTCCTCGACCCAGAACAGTTCGCACGCGTCGCCGCGGGCCTCAAGAACCGACGTACACCGGAAGCCGTCTACCTCGAGAACGGCGTTCCACCACACCGCACATGACCGCATCCGGGGACCGGGTTGAGGTCACAGCAGGCGGTCGACCAGGCCGTCGACGTAGTCCGGGGTGAGCGGGCCGATGCCGAGCAGGACGCGGACGTACATCGGGGCCAGGATGTGATCCACCACGCCTAACGCGTCGGGTGCGTGCTCGCCGCGCTCGACGGCGCGATCGAGCATGGACTGCAGCTGCCGGGTGCGTTCGACGAGGAGGTCGTTACCCGCCTGCGCGCCCTGGTCACCGTGGCTGGACAGGGCGACTGCCAGGCGCAGCAACGCCAGACCGTCGGGTCCAGTGATCTCGCGGGCCACCTGGGCCGCGTACGTGCGCAGGTCGCCGGCCAAGCTCCCGGTGTCGGGCATCGGCGACTGCGCGTTGAGGCGGGTGAGCGCCACGTCGGTGAGCAGAGTCGCGAGATTGCCCCACCGGCGGTAAATGCTGCTGTCGGCCACCCCCGCGCGGGCTGCGACGTCGCCGACGGTGAAGTTGCCGTAGCCGCGCTCGTTGAGCAGGTCGGTCACGGCCTGGTGCACCTCCGCGGCGACGCGGGCGCTGCGCCCGCCGGGCCGCCGGGCTCGCTCTTGCTCGTTCACATCCTCCACCTTAACGCAGTCGCGACTTGCGTTTATGAGCCGACCCTCCCTACACTCGGCTAACGCAGTCGCTGGCTGCGTTAGCTGAGTGAGAGGAATCCCGATGCCTGAATCGCCTGGGACCGTAGGCAGTCGACCGAACCGGGCCGTGCTGCTCACGGTGACCTGCCTAGGCCAATTCATGGTGCTGCTCGACAACACGATCGTTGGAGCAGCGCTGCCCGACATGCAGCACCGGCTGCACACTCAGCTGACCGGTCTGCAATGGATCGTCGACGCATACGTACTGCTGGTCGCAATGCTGCTGCTGTCCGGCGGCGTCTTCGCCGACCGGTTCGGCCGCAAGCGGGTGTACCTGACCGGGGTGGCCGTGTTCACCGCCGCGTCGCTGGTGTGCAACCTCGCGCCCTCGATCGGCTGGCTGGTCGCCGGCCGCGTGCTGCAGGGCATCGGGGCCGCGGCGCTGAGCCCTGCCTCGCTGGCCCTGCTCGCCGCCGCCTATCCCGTGCCGCAGGAACGAATCAAGGCGATCGGGCTGTGGGCCGGATTCAGCGGAATCGGCCTGGCGGCAGGCCCCGTGGCAGGCGGCGTATTGACAGAGGCCTTCGGCTGGCCCGCCATCTTCCTGGTCAACCTGCCCATCGGCGTGGTCCTTCTGCTGGTCGGCCTGCGCAGCCTGGAAGAGGCCCGCAATCCGAACGCTCCCGCGATCGATGTCCCGGGGACGGTGCTGTCCGTTCTGGGGGTAGGAGCGCTGACCTACGGGCTGATCGAGGGTGGCGCCCGCGGCTGGACATCGCCGGTGATCCTCGGCAGCTTCGCCGCCGCGGTGATCCTCCTCGCCACATTCATCGCCGTCGAAGCACGTCGTACGGCGCCGATGCTGCCGCTGCGGCTGTTCCGGCAGCGGCTCTTCACCGTGTCCAACACCGCCATGGTCGTGGTGGGGTTCGCGCTCATGGGTTCGTCGTTCTTCTTCTCCCAGTTCTTCGTGTACGTCCAGGGCAGCTCAATCCTGCGCGCCGGCCTGCAGACCCTGCCGGCGACCCTCGCCATGGTCATCGTCAGCCCGTTCGCGGGCCGGCTCGCCGCCCGGTACGGCTTCCGGATCGTAGTAACCACCGGCCTGGCCGTGGCCGGCGTGGGCCTGCTGGCGCTCGGCCTGGTGCACGCCGACACCGGTTACGGGAACGTGTGGTGGCGGCTCGGAATCGTCGGCATCGGCTTCGCCCTGACCATGTCTCCGCTGACGGGAGCCGCCATTCAGGCAGTCAGCCCGCAGGAAGGCGGCCTCGCATCAGGCATCAGCAGTACGACGCGACAGATCGGCGCAGTGCTCGGCGTAGCGGTACTCGGAGCCATCGTCCGCACCCGCCAATCCGACGGAGCCTCCTTCGAGACAGGCCTCAACAACGCCTTCCTCGCAGCCGGCATCGTCACCCTGGCGACCGCAGCATTCACCGCCCTATGGCTGACA
Source organism: Kribbella sp. NPDC055110 (assembly GCF_053607525.1). Classification (NCBI taxonomy): domain Bacteria; kingdom Bacillati; phylum Actinomycetota; class Actinomycetes; order Propionibacteriales; family Kribbellaceae; genus Kribbella; species Kribbella sp. NPDC055110. The sequence continues at coordinate 130,893 of NZ_JBSGTS010000020.1, read as the reverse complement.
AAATCCAAGCCCACGACGCCCGATCCAGCTGCAGTCACCACCTCGAACAAAGCAGCCGCAAGCCGCTGAACGACGAAGATCGCAGTTCCGGCGGCACCGACAGGGTGACAGCAAAGGCCGGAAAGATAGGGAATCATGGCAAGCATGTCCCTGGACCCCGGCCCGACGCAGCTTGTTCGTCCCGCCTCGGCTACCAAGCTAGGCAGGGACTTCTACCTACGTCCCGCGGCTGAGTGCGCCATCGACTTCCTTGGCAAGGTCATGGTCCACCAGACCGCGTTGGGCCGGGTAGCCGGAATGATCCGCGATGTCGAGTCCTACCCGGCTTTCACCGACGAGGTCCACCACGGGAACAAGAAGACACCGCGAACCCAGGTGATGTGGGAGTCAGGCGGCGTCGCGTACGTGTATCTGATCTACGGCATGTGGCATCAATTTGCGGCTGTCGTGAATCGGGCTGATATGCCAGACGTGGTCTTCATCCGTGGCGTCGTACCCGTCGAAGGGGTCGAGCTGATGACCGCACGGTGGGACAATCCACGAGCGGTCAAGGACCTGGCCAACTCGCCGGGAAAGCTGTGCAAGTCCTTCCAGATCACCAAGGACCTGTACGGCGCGGACCTCACAGGCGACACCTTGTTCCTTGAGGACTGGGGTGTATCGGTCGACGCCAGGAGCATCCGGAAGTCCGTGCGAGTCGGCATCAGTGCCCGACATGACGGCCATGACGCTCCGCTCAGGTACCACCTTCCGTCCATCACTCCCACCCCATCCTCCTGACAGCTGCCAACCAAGGCCAGCGCGATCCTTCGAAGGCCGAGACCTGGGTTTCTCCGTGTGACGGAGTGGAGTCGCCCGTAGGAATCGAACCGACGACCTCCTCATTACTCAAGGATCCGCGCCACAGTGGCTGGTCAGAAGGCAGTCAGTGGGCGAGTCGTGTACCGAATCGTACCCTCAAGCATCATCATGGGGTACGATTTGATACATGACGCCGTCGGAGTCGCCAGGTCGCTTACACCAACGACTGGCGAGCCTGCCGCCCACGTTCACCACGGCGCAGGCGCGCGGGGTCAACCTGCCGTCACGGGATCTGGCGGCGCTGGTCGGCGAAGGGGCCGCGATTGAACTATCGCGCGGTGTCTACCGGCGGTCAGATGCCCCCGAGACTGCACACCTCGATCTGCTGGCCGTACACACACGAGCATCCCACGCGGTCGTCTGCGGCGAGTCCGCGCTCGCTCTTCACGATCTGATCGACGATATACCGGCCGCCGTACACGTCGCCGTACCCCGTGGCAGCCGCCGCCCGGCGATCTCCTACCCGCCCGTCGTCATCGCGCAATACGCGACCAAGACCTTCGACCTCAACATCGAGCAGTACGAGGCGGCGCCAGGAGAGTTCGTGCCGGTCTACGACGCGGCCCGGAGCGTGGTCGACGCGATGCGCCATCGCAATCGCATCGGCCAGACACTGGCCCTGGCAGCGCTCGGCCGCTACCTGCGAACCAGTGGGCCCGACGGGGTCGGGGATCTCCAACGCATCGCACGAGAACTGCACGCCCTGTCCGTCATCCGGCCGGCTGTCGAAGCGGTGCTCGCCTGATGGTCAATCCAGCCCGCGACACCACAGCCGGTCGCATCTACAACGACTTGCGGAACTCAGCACGCCGACAAACGCGCGCCACCGACGAAGTCATGGTCGAGTACGTTCTCGAACGATTTCTCTACCGACTGGCAACATCTCCAGCCGGCCGCGGACACTTCGTCCTCAAGGGCGGACTACTCCTCGCCCAGTTCGGCGCCCGCCGAACGACGCGAGACATCGACATTCTCGGGCAAGCCTTCACCGGCGAGGACACCGAGATCGTCCGCCGTGTCGGGGCGATCGCCGGGACCCAGGTCGACGACGGCGTCACGTTCGACGGCGCAAGCCTGAGAACCGCGCCGATTCGAGACGACGGCCGCTACCACGGATTACGGCTCGTCATGCCCGCCTCGATCGCCCGTGCACAACTCAAGCTTCAACTCGATGTCAGCCTGGGCGATCCCATCACCCCCGAGCCCCAACTCATCGCATACCAACAACTGCTGGAGGCCGAGACCTTCACAATTCTCGGCTATCCACTCGCCACAGTGATCGCCGAGAAACTGTCCACCGCTATCGAACTCGGTGACCTCAACACCCGCGACCGTGACTACGGCGATCTCTACCGCCTCCTACGTACCAACACGCTCGGTGCCGACCAGGTGTCCGCCGCTCTCGAGGCCACCGCAGCGCACCGACGGATCACGGTGCGACCGCTCAGTTCAAGCATCTCCGATCTCCCTCAACAGCGACAGCCCTCCTACTCCGCATGGCTACGACGTCAAGGCTCAGCCGCCAGCGGCTACCCAACCAGCTTCGCGGACACAGTCACGGTCGTCACAGCCTTCGCGGACCCACTCATCAGCGGCGAGGCCCGGGGCAAAGATTGGGATCCTGAGAACGCTCGCTGGACCTGACCACCCCGCTAGCTTCCGCCGGACCAGTCAAGCCGACCTCGTCGACACGTCCGTCAACGGGCCGACCAGCAACGATTGCCGCCCGTGCCGAGAGTGCCGTCGTCAGACCCGCTCGAATCGCAGCCGCCTGTACCCGGGCATGCGTCGCTGGAGCGAGGCAGCCAGCAACGGGACGAGTGGGTCGTGGTAGTCGTGAACCTCAGCGACGGTCTTGCCGGGTGCTGGGCGCACGACTCGCCCTGCGCACTGGAGCAGGAGTCCATCGAAGGAGATCGGCGCCGCGAGGAACAGGGTGTCCAGGGCCGGTGCGTCGAACCCTTCGCCGACGAACGGTGTCGTGCCCACGACCAGGACTCCGTCCCCGGCCCTGGCGTCGGTGAGTCGTTCGACGATGGCACGCCGTTCCTTGGCGGGCATGCCGCCCTGGAGCACAAGCGGTTCGTGGCCGCGACCGGCCAGGAGCGAGGTCAGCGTTTCGAGGTGGGCTACCCGGCGGGTCAGGATCAAGCAGTTGCGCCCCTGGGTGAGAGAGGCGTGGACGTCGTCGAGGATCTGCTCGTTGCGGTCTTTGTCGACGGTGAGTGCCCGGTGAGCCTCGGCGATAGGTGAAGGAGCGTCCTGGGCGATGTCTGCTGCGGTGAAGACGGTCTCGTGCACATGCAGCACTCGCGCCGGTCCTGCACTGGTACCGGCTGCTTCGGTCAGCGTCCCGGGTATCTCGTCAGTCATCGTGTGCCGGACCGGTCCGAGCTGCCAGCGCAGGAGTTCACCGAGACCGTCGCGGCGGTCGGGGGTGGCAGTGAGACCGAGCCAGTACCGGGCGGCGATCTTCTTGACCGAGTGGTCGTAGGCGGCTGCGGCGATGTGGTGCGCTTCATCGACGATGACCTGCCCGTATCCGGCAGTCAGGTTCTCGACGTCGTCGTGCCTGGCCAGGGTGGGCAGCATGGCGACATCGACGATCCCCGTTAGTTTGGTCCGTCCTCCGCCGAGCTGTCCTGGTTTGAGGCCGAGGAACTCGGCCAGTCGAGTCCGCCATTGGTCGGCGAGGGCCTTGCGGTCGACCAGGATCAGTGTGGACACCGCTCGTTCGGCGATGATCGCGCACGCCATAACGGTCTTGCCCGATCCTGGCGGGGCGACCAGGACGCCGTCGTCGTGCGCGAGCAACTCACCGACTGCCGCGGCCTGCCGGTCGGCCAGTTCGCCGATGAGCGCAACGTCGATCTCCGTGCCCGCAATCCGGTTGTCGGTGACATCGAGGCGGGCGCCGCTGCGCTCTACGATGCCGGTGACCAGGTGCCGGAGTCCGCGAGGCAGGACAAGCCTCTCATCCAGGGTCAGTTCATAGCCGGTAACGAACCGTGGGGTGTCCCAGGTCGACTTGCGCAGCCGTTGCAGCTCGTAGAACTTCGGATTCGCCATCGATGCGGCATGCTTGAAAGTCGCAAGAGCAGCGGGCGGAAGGGCGGTCGCGTCCAGGACCATGCCGGCGGCGATTTCGGCGCGCACAACCGGCGGCATGGGCGGGTGCACCTTGGTGGACTCGGCTCGTGCCAGGGTCGTGACGTCGCGGCCAACGGTGGCGCGTGACGCCTTACGGGCGAGACGGGCGGCGTCACCCGGGGTGAGCCGGTCGAGCGTCGAGAGGAACGCCCACTGGTCCTCGTACGGTTCCAGCGTGGCCGGGTCGAGGAAGAGCGTGAGCCCGTTCTTGCGGCGGTTGCCGTGGAGCGGTGCGGCGATCAGGTTGCCAGGGCCAGAGCCGGGCAGTACGTCCTGGCTTGGGAACAGACGGTCATAGGAGCCTAGGCTCATGACGCCGCGCTGGAGGATGGCCTCGTGGATCAGCGCGGTCCCGACCGCGCGTGCCGTCTGGGCTGGGATCGCCTCGGTGAAGAAGATCCACACGTGTGCCCCGGCACCGGACTGGGAGATCTCTAGCGCAGCGGGGACGCCTGCAGTTCGAGCGGCCTTGACGTACGCCAGGGCGTCGAGCATCGCGGTCTGGCCGTCGAAGTCGGAAGCCAGCCACCAGCAGGTGTTATCCGGGAGCATCGGGTACAGGCCGATGAACAGATCCTGCCGCGACCGTGCGGCCAGGTGCTCCGCGACGACATCCGGAGTCAGCGGGAGCAGACGGGCGGTCGCGCGGCTCATACCCTTGCGCCACCCACCCGCCGCCACGGGCATCCATCCCTTCCTTCCCGTGCGCGGGTCCTCCCAGTGCTTGGCGTAAGTGTCGTTCCTGGCACGGAACAGGTCCAGGTAGAGGGCAAGCTTCTGCTGTGGCGTCGAACCTGCCATCGACACCAGCCCGCCAGCCCCGATAGGGGCCGCGAGTTGCTCGGCCACGGGCGTGGTGTCCTGGCCTCCCAGCTCCAGCAGTCGGGACAGCCGCGCGTTCTCGACCCGCAGCCGGTCTCGCTCGGCCCGCAGCTCGGACAGCTCACGACGCAGGCCAAGGCCGCCGCTATCGCGATCGTCACCGAGACTCACGCGGCTATCCTGCCAGGGCGTAAGACCGCCCTCATCCCTCAGCGCCGACTTTGGACTGCGGGTCGACATCTCCCGGAACCTGGCCTCCGGTCAGTTGATCGATCCAACGCTGCACGGTCCTACCCCGGCCGTTGACCCCCTGAGCGCTCAGAACGCCGCCGCGTGTCCCGCCTCAGCCTGACCACCGAAGTGCTCCCGCCAGACGAAGCATCGCGCGTTTCGCCAAGAGCTGCGCTGTGCGTACTCTTTGCCCGTACCTGGTACATCCGAGACGAGAGGAAGCCCCTCTGACGTGGGGCGTTTTGCCTGGTCAGAGGGGCCTTGGTGGAGCCGCCTGTCGGAATCGAACCGACGACCTTCTCATTACGAGTGAGACGCTCTGCCGACTGAGCTAAGGCGGCGGGTGCCGAGGCAAGAGTGTAGCGGGAGGAGGGGGAGGATTTCGAATCGGATCCTTGGGGAGCGGTACGGCGGGGCGCGGGGTGTGGTCGGGGTCACCCGGAGGACGGGCGGGGTGAGCACGCCGTACGCCGGACCGGTGCGGGGCGAGCACCCGGTACGGCGGAACCGGGCGGGCCGGCGTACCGGAATGTCTGTGGGGCGGCGGGCCGGAACCGGTGTGGGGTTGCACGCGTCGGAGGGGCGTTGGAATAGTGCGGGAATGATTGTTCGAGGAAATGCGTTGACTTGGTTGTGGGTGTTGGGTGAGACTAATTCCCGCAAGACCAAAGACCCTGAGGAGAAGATCGTGTACGGATCGTGCAGCGCGAACGAAGCCTGGCGGCGTGGCCGCATGGCTTTGCCGGCGTGCCTGCGATCCGTGGGCGCCGAGACCTTCTACCACCAGCTCAGCCTGCGCATGGGCGGCCCGCCTGGGTGATCTCCGACTGGGGATATCTCCAGGAGCCGTCTGAGCCGGGCACCGGCAGCAGGCGGCTCTTTTCTTTTGCCCGGTCACGGGATTTCTTTCACCGATGCTTTCTTCCGGTATTCACGGATATCGGCACGCACAATTGACAACTGGACATTCATCGCATTTCTCCCGGGACTTCTCGGGCCCGGGAGAGGACCAGTTGTAGGCCAGCGGCCAGGCCACCTCATTTGGGTTGAGGAGATCGGGGGTTCGAGTCCCTCCAACTGGACCAGGCGCCCGCAGGATGCTCAGCTACCGGCCGAGCGGGCGCCGCATGCGTGCCCTGCGACGGAAATCCGCAGTACATCCGGCGCAGGGCACCGGACGCCCGTGGCTCAACCGGACAGAGCGCCTGCCTACGAAGCAGGAGGGTGCAGGTTCGAATCCTGCCGGGCGTGCTGTGTCCGAGGCAGAAGCGGGCGATGCACCGGGACGTGACCCCGGAGGAAGCGGGTTCGAGCCCCGCCGGACACCCTCGAGTACGACGTGCTCACGCAGCGTACGGCGTACGCGCGCGGCTCTGGCCCAACTGGGAGAGGCGCCTGGCTTAGAACCAGGAGGTTCAGGGTTCGAATCCCTGGGGCCGCACACACTGACCGACACCGATTTCGCCGACCTGCTGACCGCGGGTCGGGCACACTGGAAGGGAGGAGGAACCACATGAGCGGTGTGATCGTTCTGAACGCCTCGTACGAGCAGCTGCACGTCGTGTCGATCCCGCACGCCATCCGGATGCTCGTCCGGGAGGTCGCCGTCGTCGAGGAAGCCCACGACGGCGCCAGCATCGGACCGTTCCCCCTCCCTCGCGTGCTGCGCCTCGTCCGGTACGTCGTGATGAAGTGGCGCTACGCCTCCGGCGGCCTGCAGTACACGCGGGCCGGCGTACTGAAGCGCGACAAGTACACCTGCGCGTACTGCGGCAAGCTGGGCGCCACCACGATGGACCACGTGATCCCACGATCACGCGGCGGTCGAGGTGAATGGCTGAACGCGGTCGCCGCACACGCGGCGTGCAACGAGAAGAAGGGCTCGCGAACACCGGAAGAGGCCGGCATGCCGCTGCGGTGGCAGCCGTGGGTCCCTTCCCGTGCCGAGATAGCGCTCTGACGCGACACCCACCGGTGCCGCCGACGAGCGCGATGCCAGGTGGGCGACGGTGACCCATCCTCGGTTCTGACCCGAGGCCCCGCAGGTTCGAGCCCTGCCCTGGCAGCTGCATGCCGTCGGACAAGGAGGGGAATCGTGGAGTTTCCGATCGAGTTGAGTGGGGCCAAGAGCTCCACGCTGATGTGGGCGCAGGAGCATGAGGTGGGCGCGCGGGCCCTGCAGCAGCTGCGGAACATTGCGGCGCTGCCGTGGGTGCATGGCGTCCGGGTGATGCCGGATGTGCATCTCGGTAAGGGCGCGACTGTCGGGTCCGTGATCGCGATGTACCAGGCCGTGTCGCCGGCCGCGGTCGGGGTCGACATCGGGTGCGGGATGGAAGGTGTCCTGACCTCGTTGACGGCTTCGGATCTGCCGGACGACCTGTCGGCGATCCGGTCGCGGATCGAAGCCGCCGTACCTGTGGGCTTCCGGGCTCACGAGGACCAGATCGGCGTACGTCGGCTCGGCCTGGATCCGCGTCCGTGGGACAAGCTGTGGGGCGCGTTCACGAGTCTGCACGACGGGGTGCAGGACCGGGAGCGCAAGGCCAAGCAGCAGATGGGATCGCTAGGCGGGGGCAACCACTTTATTGAGGTCTGCCTCGACGACGAGGACCGCGTGTGGCTGATGCTGCACTCCGGCAGCCGGAACATCGGCAAGGAGCTCGCGGAGCGGCACATGCGGATCGCCCGGAACCTGCCGCACAACGCGGATCTCCCGGACCGTGACCTGGCGGTGTTCCTGTCCGGTACGCCGGAGATGGACGCGTACCGTCGCGACCTCACGTGGGCGCAGGAGTACGCCGCCCGGAACCGGGCCGTCATGCTCGCGCTGGTAATGCAGGCGGTGCGGGAGTCGTTCGAGGTCGACGTACGGTTCGAGCAGCCGATCTCGTGCCACCACAACTACGTGGCCGAGGAGCACATCGACGGGCTCGACCTGCTCGTCACCCGCAAGGGTGCGATCCGGGCGGGGTGCGGGGACCTCGGGCTGATTCCGGGGTCGATGGGCACCGGTTCGTACGTCGTCCGCGGGCTCGGTTCGGAGCGCTCGTTCTACTCGGCCTCACACGGGGCGGGCCGGCGGATGAGCCGTAACGAGGCGAAGCGGCGGTTCACGGTGGACGATCTGGTCGCGCAGACGGCCGGCGTCGAGTCCCGCAAGGACGCCGGCGTGATCGACGAGATCCCCGCCGCCTACAAGGACATCGACTCGGTCATCGCCGCCCAGTCCGACCTGGTCGAGGTCGTCGCCCACCTCAAGCAGGTCATCTGCGTGAAGGGCTGAACAGGTTCCTGCCGTGGTCAGGGGACACGGCAGGGACCCTTTGGTGAGGTCCGCCTGTGGGCAGAGGCAGCGGTTTGCTAAACCGTCGGTCGGCTGACATGTCGGCCCGCGAGTTCGAATCTCGCCCTCACCGCTGGGCGGCCGGGAACGACCGGCCGCCCTGCCAGGCAGGAGCGCCGTCGTGGGAGAGGCGGGACGGGCTGTAAACCCGTTGCCTTCGGGCTGAGCAGGTTCGAATCCTGCCTCCTGCACGCAAGAAGAACAGATAGGACAAGAGAGGAGGACCGGCCATGGCCGACCTCAGGAACAGGAAGCGAGTGCCTGGCGGCAGGACCGGTGCTCCGGTCCAGCAGGGTCACTCGATGCGACGCGTGCTGCTTGCCTGCGGGCATGTGCAGCGCGACCGGATCGCGCATCGCGGGGATCACGTGTGGTGCGAGGCCGAATGCTCCGACTGGACCCGCGTGGTCTCAGTCGAGGAGTAGCGAACACAAGGACAGGTAGTGTCCGGCAGCGACCTAGTGCACCTGAGCGTGCAGACGTTCGCGCGTACAGCGTCTCGCCGGTGCACTACCTGTCCTTACGTACACCAACCCCCTGGTGACGGAATCTCGCCGGGCTCTCCGAAGGCTCGGTTCCTGGTTCGACTCCAGGCAGGGGGACTCAGGCGATGGTCGGGTCGAAGTGGACGGACAGGGTCAGTTCGGCTTCGGCGCGGGTGGAGAGGATGCGGAGGCGTACGTCGTCAGCCGTGACAGGCGACTGCAGCGGCAGCAGACGTCGATGTCCGATCGTCGTACCGCGGGCGATCTCGGTCCACGCACCGTCGACGAAGCCGTCCACGGCGAACGATTCGACCTGCTGACCGGCCGCGATGTCCTCGCGCAGATCAAGCACGTTGACCTCGCCCGGCAACGCGACCGCGGTGTCGTAGTACTCCCGCACCGCCGCGCCAAAAGCCGCCAGCGCCTCGACATCCGGATCCGCGAACAGACCTCGCCGATCAGGCGGGATGTTCAGCAGCAGTACGGCGTTCCGCCCGACCGACTTGCGATAGATGTCCAGGAGCTCCGGCAACGACTTCACCGCCGCGTCCTCGGACGCGTGGTAGAACCATCCGGGCCGGATCGACACGTCGACTTCGGCCGGATACCACCGCAACTCATCAGCCTTCGCCATCAACTCCGGACCCGCAACGTCGACCGCCGTTTGTGAGGCCACCATCCGCCCGTCAACGAACGGTACGACGCTCCACTCGGTCTCTCGCGCGAACCCGTCCTCGTTGCCGACCCACCGCACGTCCGGCCCACCGATCGCGATCGTCGCGTCGGGCGCAAGCTGCCGGATCAGGTCGAACCACGCGTCGTACGAATAGCTCTGCGCACTACTCGTCGGATTCGCCCCGTCCAGCCAGACCTCTGCGATCGGCCCGTACGACGTGAGAAGTTCGTGCAACTGGTTCGGTTGTAGTCGTCCACGACGTACGAGAACTCACCGATCTGCGAAGCCACCGCGGGGCTCCCGTTGCCGTAGTACCCGCCCGACGCCTTCTCCTGGTAGAGATCTGCCGGCGACAGATACACCCCGAAGCCGAGCCCACCCGCCTGGCAAGCAGCCGACAGTTCCGCGACGACATCACCGGAATAGGGCGACGCGGCAACAGTATGCGGCAGGTACTTGCTCGGCCACAAACAGAATCCGTCGTGATGCTTGGCCGTCAGGATTACGCTCTTGAACCCCGCGGACACCAGCGCGGCAACCCATTGCGAGCAGTCCAGCGCCGACGGATCGAACACCGCCGGATCGTCGACGCCGGTCCCCCACTCCAGGTCGGTGAACGTATTCGGGCCGAAGTGCACGAACGCGGTCAGCTCCTGCTGCTGCCACGCGAGCTGCCGCGGCGACGGGCGGACAGCGGAGGGATCGATCACAGCAGCACCTTCCCGGGGTTGAACAGGTTCGACGGATCGAAGGCGGCCTTGATCCGTCGATGCAGTTCGAGCCCGACCGGCCCGAGTTCGGTCTCGAGCCAGCGCGCCTTCAACGTCCCGATCCCGTGCTCCCCCGTGATCGTCCCGCCGAGCTGCAGCCCCAGTTGCATCACGGCACCGAACGCCTCCAACGCCCGCGCCTCAGCAGCGGCATCACCCGGGTCGAAGACCACGGTCGGGTGCATATTCCCGTCACCTACATGCCCAGGGCAACAAATCAGTACGTCGTACTTCGCGCCGATCTCCGCGATGCCGCGGAGCAGTGTGATCAACTGCGACCGCGGTACGGCGACGTCGTCGATCAGCGTCGTACCCAACGGCTCCAGCGCGGCGTTCACCAGCCGGCGCGCCTCGAGCAGCATGCGGGACTCTTCCGCGTCGGACGCCTCGGCGACGTCGACCGCGCCGTGCGCCGTACAGATCTCCGCGATCCGCGCGACGTCCTCGGCAGCACGCGGCCCCCGGTCGGACTGGGCGAGCAGCATCGAACCGGCGTCCTCGGGCAGACCCATGTCCCGGTAGTTCTGGATCGCCCGTAGCGTCGGCTGGTCCAGGAACTCGAGCAACGACGGACGCAGACCCGAGGCCATGACGGCGGCAGCGGCCGCGATCCCGTCCTCGATGGACCGGAACGTCGCCGCCGCGGTCAACGCCGCCTCGGGCGCGGGGCGCAACGACAGCGTCGCCTCGGTCACCACTCCGAGCGTGCCCTCGGACCCGACGATCAGCCGTGTGAGGTCGTACCCGGCGACGCCCTTCGCCGACCGCCGCCCGGTGCGCACCACCTCACCGGACGCCAGCACCACTTCGAGTCCGCGCACGAAGTCCGAGGTCACGCCGTACTTCACGCAGCACAATCCGCCTGCGTTCGTCGCGATGTTCCCGCCGACGGTCGACATCTCCCACGACGACGGATCCGGCGGATAGAACAGGCCCTGGTCCAGCACGGCGCGCGACAGCTGAGCGTTCACGACGCCCGGCTGGACCACAGCAACCTGGTCCTCGGCCGAGATCTCGAGGATCTGCGCCATCCGGGACGTCGACAGCAACAAGCACCCGTCGATCGCGTTCGCGGCACCCGACAATCCCGTACGCGCGCCCTGCGTCACGATCGGAACACCGGCCTCACCAGCAGCCCGAACCACCTCGACGACCTCCGCGGTCGACGACGGACGCACGAGCGCCCGCGGCACCCCGGCGGTGCAGAACTTGGCGTGATCGTTGCGATGACTGTCCAGTACATCGGGATCGTCGACGACCGCACCGTCTCCCAGGACCGACCGCAGTCGGTCCACGAATTCATCCCTCATCTTGTTCCGCAAGCAGCCGCAGGATCAGCTCCGCGCGCCGTACCCGCTCCCGTCCGAGAGCTTCCGCAGTACCGATCAGATGCGCCCCGACCGGGTAGATGTTCGGGGCGTTCCGCAGGCCCATCTTGAGATACACCGGCGCCGCCACACGGACGACCTCCGGTACGTCGTAGAAGCGGACGTGGCCGCCCTGGTCGTCGGGGACCTCGATGTACATGTCGATCGGCACCGTCGTCACCGATCGGATCTCCGCGAGAACCGGCACCGGTAGGTCGGTCGACACGTTCAGGCTGGTCGCGCCGAGGCGCTCGTACAGCCGGGCAGTCGGTGCGTTAGGCAACGGCATCAACACCGAGGTCTTCAGCACCAGATCCGCCGGCAACTCGCCCTCGATCTTCAACTGACCAAGGATCTCGAGTACGCCGATGTCGCCGACCAGCAGGCTCCGTACGCCGAGTTCGACCGCGCGGAACGCGTCGCACAACGACGCCGCCACCTGATCGTTGCCCCGCGCAACACCACCGACCGCGGCCGACACCTTCGCCTGACCGCCGATGTCCCAGGAACCCCGCGGCCCGAGGAACAGGCAGACCTCGACGCCGGCGCCGGCACCCAGCGAGAGCATCTCCTCGATCTCGCCGTCGGTCAGCATCATCACGCCGCTGCCCTGCGACACCCGGTCGATCGTGACGCCGCGCTCCTTGGCCTCCTCCAGGACCGCGGTCAGCACCCGCGGGCCTTCGCAGGACGGGATCTCCACCTTGTACGGCGACCCGTCGGAAAACGTTTTCGTCGACGTCTCGCCCGGCCGGAAGCCGCGATCGGCGAGCAGCGCACGTGCTTCGCGAAGGTTCATGTCTCGCTCCAAGGTCCGAGTCGCCCGGCCGACGCCAGGTCCCGCGCCGTACCGGTGATCTCCAGGTCGAATCGTTCGGCCGCCTCGGCCAGCAGGGCCGGTGTCACCATCAGCTCGTTCGGCGACAGCGTGTCCTGGATCCGGGCCAGCCGGAGCTCGGACCAGTGCCGTCGTCCGCACATCGTCACGGCCGCGAGTACGGCGGCCTCGTCGTCCTCCATCACCATCGGCAACCGCGAACGGCGCGCGCCGCCGGCGCCGGAGGTGAGCGCGTTCACGTAGCTCGCCTGCAGGTCGATCTGCTCCAGCAGCCGGGCCGGGATCACGTCCGCGAGGCCGAGGCCGGAGGCGTTTCCGTGCGAGGCCGGAGACAGCGAGTGCACGCTGATCGCGGCGATCGACGGCGACTCGAACTCGGGGATCCCGTGCACCCAGCACCGGCCGATCACGTTGGTGTCCATCCCGGCGCCGGACTTGTCCTTGCCCAGCTCGTCGACCACCAGTACGTCGAGCTGGTCGAACGGAAGCCGTCCGAGGAGGCCGGAAGCCCTTTGCAGTAAGGCGTTCTCGGCTGCTTCGGCGATCCCGTCGGCTTGGAGCAGCTCGACCGCGGCGGTCTGCTCACGGGCGTTCTCCAGGATCGCGAGTCCGCCGAGGATCTTGCCTTGTGCAACCACCATCCGGGCGGCGGCCTCGATGTTGGCGCCGAGCGACGGGATGCCGCCGGCGTGCAGGGAGGCGGCGCCGAGGTGGTTGCCGAGTCCGATCGCGAGGATCTTGGCGATCCCGCTCTCGATCGGGCCGCGGAAATCGGTGTGCGGTTTGACGCGGTTCACCAGCAGTACGCCGTCCGCCTTGGCGGCGATCGCGTCGTGGTGTACTTCGGTACCGTCGGGCAGGGTGCCGACGACCACGGTCTCCATCGTGGCTTCGATGGGGCAGCCAACGGTTTCCGGGGTGATTCCGAGGCCTTCGAGCATCTCCCGCTGGCCGTCCGCGGTCGCGCCGCCGTGCGAGCCCATCGCGGGGATCACGAACGGCACAGCGCCGGCGTCCCGGAGCCAGTCCACGGCCGCTTTCACCACGGGCACCAGATCGTGAATGCCCCGACTGCCCGCGGTCACCGCAATGCGGGCATCCGGCACGATCCGTCCCCGAAGCGGCTCGAGCGCCGCCCGCGCGTCGGCGTACGGGTCGGCCGAGGTCGGCAGATCCGAAAGAATCCGCCGGATCGGCGTCACCTGCGGAAGAGTCCCGGTCGGGCGCAGACCTCGGATCCCTTCGAAGGGACCCCAACCCCGCCTCGCTTCGCTCGGCGGGTGAGAAGAGGACGGGTGGGACGAGGAGGGAGGGGATGACGTAGACATCAGTGGCTCTGGCGGCCGACGGTGGGGCCGGTTCGGCCTACGAGGAAGTCGAGGTCGCAGCCCTGGTTGGCCTGGGTTACGTGGTCGACGTACAGGCGGGCCCACCCGCGGTCCGTCGGCGGCACAGGCGGCTGCCAGTCAGCTCGTCGCTTCTCCAGCTCCTCATCCGATACGTCGAGATGCAACCGCCGAGCCGGTACGTCGAGCTCGATCCAGTCGCCCGTCCGTACCAGCGCCAACGGCCCACCCACAGCGGCCTCCGGCGTGACGTGCAGTACGACGGTGCCGTACGCCGTACCGCTCATCCGCGCGTCCGAAATGCGCACCATGTCGTCGACGCCGATCTCCGCGAGCTTGCGCGGAATCGTCATGTTTCCGACCTCGGGCATCCCGGGATACCCGCGCGGCCCCGCGTTCTGCAGGACCAGCACGGTGTCCTCGTCGACGTCGAGCTCCGGGTCCTCGACTGCCTTGTCGTACTCCTCGATACTGCTGAACACCAGCGCCTTGCCACGATGCCGCGACAGCCGCTCCGACGCCGCGGACTGCTTGATCACCGCACCGTCCGGCGCGAGATTCCCCTTCAGTACGGCGGTTCCCGCGCCACTGCCCAGCGGATCGCCGACCGGCCGAATCACGGCGTACGTCGGACTTCCTGGAGCGCCACCGGGGTACGTCGCCTCGATCCGCTCCGCGTTCGCGACGTTCTCGCCGATCGTCTTGCCGGTGACCGTGATCGCGTCGGTCTTGAGCAGCGGGAGGATCTCCTTCAGTACCGCGGGCAGGCCGCCGGCGTAGTAGAAGTCCTCCATCAGGTACTTGCCCGACGGCTGCAGGTCGACCAGCCACGGGACGCCGCGCGCCCACTCGTCGATGTCGTCCAGTGTCACGTCGACGCCGACCCGGCCGGCGATCGCGAGCAGGTGGATGACGAAGTTCGTCGAACCGCCGATCGCCGCGTTCGCCCGGACCGCGTTCGCGAAGGCGTCGCGGGTCAGGATGTCGCTGATCTTCAGGTCTTCCTTGACCATCTCGACGATCCGCTGCCCGGACTTCTGCGCGATCACGTACCGGCGGGAGTCGACCGCCGGGATCGCCGCGGACCCGGTCAACTGCAGGCCGAGCGCCTCCGCCATACAGGCCATCGTGGACGCCGTGCCCATCGTCATGCAGTGGCCGTTGCTGCGCGACTGGCCGGCCTCGGCCGCCGCGAAGTCCTCGGCCGACATCCGGCCGGCGTTGAGGTCCTGCGTGAACCGCCAGACCGCCGTACCGGAGCCGATGTCGCAGCCGCGGAATTTACCGTTCAACATCGGACCGCCGGTGACGACGACGGTCGGCAGGTCGACGCTGGCGGCGCCCATGATCGAACCGGGAGTGGTCTTGTCACAGCCGGTCAGCAGTACGACGCCGTCGAGCGGATTGCCGCGCAGCGACTCCTCCACGTCCATGCTGAGCAGGTTCCGGAACAGCATCGCGGTCGGCCGCAGCAGCGTCTCGCCGAGCGACATGACCGGAAACTCCAGCGGAAACCCGCCGGCCTGCCAGACGCCGCGCTTCACCGAGTCGGCGAGCCGGCGCAGGTGCGCGTTGCACGGGGTGAGCTCGGACCAGGTGTTGCAGATCCCGATCACCGGGCGCCCGTCGAACGCCTCCTCGGAGAAGCCCTGCGACTTCATCCAGGACCGGTGGATGAACCCGTTCCGGCCCTTCTCCCCGAACCAGTGGTCGAAGCTCCGCAACCCGATCGGCTCGTCCGGCTCGTCGACAGCGCGCTCGTCCGTCGGTGGCTGATCAGTCATCGCGACACCTCACCTGTGGTCACGGTTCCGTTGACCCGGCGGCTGATCCCGGCCGGGTTCGAGTCCTTCAGTACGTCGGGCAGCACCGCATCCGGAGCGTCCTGGTACACGACCGGACGCTGGAACCGCCGCGCCGCAGTCACACCGACGCTGGTGTGGATCGAGCCGACCGTCGACGGGAACGGCCCGCCGTGGTGCTGGGCCCACGACACCGCGACGCCGGTCGGCCAGCCGTTCCACAGCACACGACCCGCGCGAGCGGTCAGCAGCGGGAGCAGGTCGCGCGCGAGCTCGGCGTCCGTGTCCTCCGCATGCAGCGTTGCGGTCAGGTTGCCGTCAAAAGCCTCGACGGCTGCGCGCAGGTCATCGAGCGAGGAGTACTCGACAACGATCGAGACCGGGCCGAAGCACTCCTCGAGGATCTCGTCACGCCGGGCGAGCAGCTCGGTCACCGTGGTCTGGAGGAGGGTCGCGCCACCGGAGGCCCAGACGCGTACGCCATTGACCTTCTCCAGGCGGTCGAGACCGGACCTGAAGCCGTCCTTGATGCGGTCGTTCAGCATCGGCGCCTCGGCGACACCACCGGCCGCTTCGGACAGTTGCTCCTGTAGGCCGTGGCCGGACGGCAGGAAGAGCAGTCCGGGCTTGGTGCAGAACTGCCCGACGCCGAGGGTGAACGAACCGACGTACCCGCTCGCGATGTCCTTGCCGCGGGCATCGATCGCTGCTTGGGTGACGAAGACCGGGTTGAGGCTGCCGAGCTCGCCGTAGAAGGGGATCGGCTCCGGGCGCGTGGCCGCGATCTCGTGCAGTGCCTTGCCGGCCGGGACCGAACCGGTGAAGCCGGCGGCGGTGATCCGCGGGTCCTTGAGCGCCGTCACGCCGACGTCGAAGCCTGCGATCAGGCCGAACGTCCCGTCCGGCGCACCGGCTGCCTTCAGGGCCTCGATCATCACCTCGGAGGTCCGGGCGGACAGCTCCGGGTGGCCAGGGTGGGCCTTGACGATCACCGGGCAGCCGGCCGCGAGCGCGGACGCGGTGTCGCCGCCGCAAACGCTGAACGCGAACGGGAAGTTGCTGGCGGCAAACACCAGGACCGGGCCGAGGGGCACGAGGACGCGGCGGAGGTCGGGACGCGGGACGGGCTTGGCCTGCGGGTCCAGGGTGTCGATGGTGACTTCCAGGAGCGAACCCTCTTCGAGCGCGTCCGCGAACATCCGCAATTGGCCGGTGCTGCGGGCGACCTCGCCGGCCAGACGCGCCTGAGGAAGCGAGCTCTCGCGCATCGCGATCGGCACCAGTTCACCGGAGGCCGCATCCAGCGCGTCGGCGACGGCGCGAATCCACCCCGCCCGAACGGAAGGCTCGGACGAGCCGAAGGCCGGTGCAGCCGCAGCAGCCGCGGCAAGTGCGTGCTCCAGCTCGGCCGGGGTGGTGTCGGCGACCGGCGCGGTGCCGACGGCGGTCGGGTTGTTGGAGCCCGCGGTCATCGGAGTCCCTCCAGGTTGTCGGTTGCCAGGAACGCGAACGGTTTCCGGCCGGTGGCTACGGTGTTCGTCAGGGTGCCGACCTCGTCGATGGTGATCGTGATGACGTCGCCCTCGGCCAGGGCGAAGCCCAGCTCCGGGACGATGCCGGTGCCGGTCGCGAGGATCACGCCGTCGGGGAAGTCGTTCGGCAGGAACAGTACGTCGATCAGGTCCTGGAGCTCGCGCACCAGCTTCTCGGTGGACGTCGTACCGCTGAACGCGTCATCGCCGCCGCGGCGGATCACCAGGCTGATACCCAGCTTCTTGGGGTCCGCGACCTCCCACACCGGCCGGATCCCGGACGCCAGCGCACAACCGCCCGCGAACAGCTTCGCCTGCGGCACGTACAGCGGGTTGACGCCTTCGATCGACCGCGAGCTCATGTCGTTGCAGACCGTGAACCCGACGATCTCGCCGTGACTGTTGGCGACGACCGCCAGCTCCGGCTCGGGTACGTCGTGACCGGAGTCGGACCGGATCCCGACCGGCTCGCCGTCGACGACCACCCGCCAGGCCGGCGCCTTCTGGAACAGCTCGGGCCGGTCGGCGGTGTAGACCTTGTCGTAGACCGACTGCTCGGTGCTCTCCTCCATCCGGGCGCCACGCGAGCGCTCGTACGTCACGCCCGCGCACCACACCTCGCCGCGTCCGTCGAGCGGCGGCAGGAACGTCAACCCTCCGGCGGGCAACGCCTCACCGGCCTTGTCGACCTCCGCCCGCAGCTCCTCGAGGGACAGCCGGAGCAGTTCGGCGAAACTGTTCACCCCCGGCATCGGAGCCACGCTGTCCCCGGTGCGCACACCTGGGATCGGGCGGCCGTCGACCGGCGACAGATAGCGGACCAAGTGCATGGACAGACCTCTCACATTGACGTACCGAGCAGACCACGAGTGATCTGGAAACCGACGTTGCCGGAGGCAACCGCCTTGGGGACGAGCCGGCGTCCGGCGACCGCGGCGACGAGGTCCAGCCCGATCCGAGCCTGCTCGGACGCGTCACCGGTAGCCACCGCGTCCAGGTCGTCGCCGTACGTCGCGACCGTCTCCGGGTCGTTGCTGAACTCGACGACCGGGACGAACCGCTGCGCCGACAAGGTGCCGCCCGCGACGTGCGCGAGGATCTGCTGGACGCCCGTCGCACCGAACCCGGTCGCGGTCTCCATCCAGTCCGTGCCCGGCATCCGCATCACATGCCACCCCGGCTCCGCGAACCGCTGCCCGTGCGCGATCGTCGGCCCCACCGGGTCCGCCGATCCGAAGGCCGCAGTACGGAATCCGTCGTGAGCCAGCAATGCGCCACGCGACGACAGTACGACGGAACCGCCGGAGCCGACGATCTCGCGGCCGATCAGCGCGAGCGCCTCGGCGGTCTCGTCCGAGAACGCGCCGCGCGCCTCCAGCCCGATCGTCAGTGCGCCGAGATCACCCGACTGCGCGACCGGAGCCGGCAGGTCGAAGCTGCCGAACCAGTCCCGGACCTTGCCGCCGACCGCGTCGAGACCGCCGTCCGCCTGGATACTGGCCCACCCGAAACGGGCCGGATCCGCGCCGGCCTCGACCAAGCGGGACCGGAAGTAGTCGTTGTGAGTCTTCTCGCAGCCGTGCTCGAGGAGCAGGGCCATCCGCGTGTTCGGGTGCAGGAGGTAGCCGAGCATGATCCGTGCGAAGGTCTCCTCGGACGCGCCGCCGCTGCTGCCACAGCCCTCGGTGTGCGGGAGCGCGACCATCCGGGTGACGGCGTCGCCGGCCCACTTCTCCAGCTCTGCCTGGGCTGCGATCCGCAGGGCGATCTGACCGGAGCAGAGACTGGTCGGCAGGATCAAACCAACTGCTTCAGGCACCAACCGGTCGTCGGCCTGCAACAAGCCCGTGGGTGTCCGGCTCCCGGAAGTCAGGCCGCGGTGCGGGAGCCCTTCTAGCGGGGCGTCGCGATCCTCGACCGGCAGGTCGGCGAGCTTGCGGCTCATCCGGCCGTCGGTGGTGATCGAGATGCCCTCACGGGGGCCGGTCTGCTTCCAGTTCCGCCAGATCGACACTTGGCTGTGCCCGGCGCGCTCTCCCGCGCTCTTCTCACCGGACGCGACGCGGACGACGAGATCGAACGTTTCCGCGGTCAGGTCCGCCATCGACATACCCGTCAGGTACTTTCCGGCGTCGACATCCATCTCGGCGTGCAACCGCTGGTACCGCGCAGTCGTGGTGACGAACTTCAGTGTCGGAACGAACGGAAAGTTCGTGATCGAGCCGTTTCCGGTGGTGAAGAAGATCAGGTTGCAGCCGCTGCCGATCTGGCCGGCCACCGACTCGAGGTCGTTGCCGGGACTGTCCATGAAGATATAGCCGTCGCCCGGCAGTGGTTCGCCGTAGTCGATCACGTGGTCGAGGCGGACCTCCCGCGGCAGCTTGCGGGCGGCGCCGATCGACTTCAGCACGATGTTGTAGAGCCCGCGGTACACGTTCCCGCCGGACGGGTTGCCCTCGGCCGTGTGCCCGTGCCAGCCGACGCGTTCCTTGAACGACTTGATCGTGGCCAGAAAACGTTTCGCGGTGGCCAGGTCGCGGACGTTCGTCAGCACGTACGGCTCGGCGCCGATCAGTTCGTCGGTCTCCGCGAGGACTGCCGTACCGCCGTGCCGGATGACCTCAGCGCTGACCTGACCGGCGAGCGGGTTCGCGGAAATTCCGGAAAACGCGTCAGAACCACCGCACTGCAGGGCGATCTTGAGGTCCGCGAGCGGGACCTCCTCGCGCTGCTGCGCGTCGACGACCGGCAGCCACGGCTCGATCAGCGCACCGGCGGCCGTCAGGTCGTGCTCGAAACCTCCGCTGCGGGTGAAGTACGCGTGCGGCACCTTGATCGACGGGTAGCCGTTCTCGGCCAGGAAGTTCTTGATCGCCTCACCGGAGACGACATCGCCCTCGGTGTCGACGATCAGGACGGCGCCGACGTTCGGGTTCAGCGTGAAGCCGCCGAGCGTGGCGAGCAGGAAATGCAGGTTGTTCGGGACCTCGTCCTCGCCGCCTTCGGTGTGCGCCACCGGTACGACGCCGTCGCCCGCGGCCGCACCGTCGAAGCGCCGGGCCAACTCGGTGACGAACCCGCTGCTGCGTGAACTGGTCGCCAGCAGTACGACGTGATTTCGCGTGCCGGCCGGGCCCTGCTCACGGGGATAGCCGAGGAACGTACCGGGCTGCTCGACGCTCGTCACCTGGGCACCGAAGTTCAGCGCCGACTCGTCCAGCTCGAACGGGTCGAGCGGTTCGTTGGTCGCACTCGGCTCCTCGGGCAGGCCCTCCACGCCGCGGGCAGTGACCGCTGCGAGGCTCGTCGGCGTACAGACGTAGTCGCCCGGGACCAGGTCGCGGGAGGCGCGCGCGAACGCGGTGTTCCACGAGGTCAGCGCGTCGCCGGTCGCGACCGGTGCGACCACGAAGCGGTGCCCTTCGAGCACGGTGTGCGGCAGCGTGATCGCCGTACCGTCGAGCTCGACCTCCGTGCCCGCCTCCAGCAGCCGGGAGGCGATCGCGACGTTGTCGCCGGGCTCGGGCAGGACGCCGATCTCTTCGAACCTCATCATTGCGCCTTCCGATAGCTTGCCCATGGTCTACTCTACGCAGAATCGTGCATGATGCACGATTACCAGTGTTACCCTGCCGAAACCTATGGGGTGGGGTCAAGACCGCGACCAGAATCCGGAGACACCTGATGAGCGAGCCAGTGGCACCGGTGGACCGGCGGCTGCTCCGGCGGCAGATGCTCGCCGACGACGTCTACGAGACCATCAAGACGATGCTGATGGACCACGTCATCCGGCCCGGGGCGCGGATCTCGATCGACGGACTCGCGCGGGAGTTCCAGGTGTCGTCGACGCCGGTGCGCGAGGCGCTGGCCCGGCTGGAGTCGGAAGGGCTCGCGGTCAAGGAGCCGCTGAAGGGTTACCGCGCGACTCCGCTGCTTTCCCTCGAGGAGTTCGACGATCTCTACCGATTCCGGCTCCTGCTCGAGCCCTGGGCGGCCCGGCGGGCGGCCGAACTGATCTCCGCCGAGGGTGCGGAACAGTTGCGCGCCGAGCTGGCGAACGCGGTCGAGCCGACGTCGAGCGACTACGCCGGGTACAAGTCGCTGACCGTGCACGACAACCGGTTCCATTCGCTGATCGCGTCGCTGTCCGGGAGCGAGCAGGTTCGATCGGCTTTCGAGCGGACCCACTGCCACCTGCACATCTTCCGGTTGCACTACGACCGCGACATCGGCCCCGAGGTCCTCACCGAACACCGCACGCTCGTCGAGGCGATCACCTCCGGCGACCCCGCCGCCGCCGAGGCCGCGATGACCCAGCACATCGAGAACTCGATGACCCTGCGGTTGCGCCACATCTACGAATGACCCGCCGCCCCTTCCCGCTGACAGTCCCACCGGAACTCACGGCGTACATCCTCGACTTCCACTGGGACCTCGAACGGCTGCACGCCCTCGACCTACCGACAGTCGAGCTACCGGTCGCCGACCTGACCCATCATCTCGACCTACCGTTCTGGGCGTACGACGGACCTTTCCAAGTCACGCCCCGCCAGGTCGCCGCGGACCCCGTCACGTACCGCGCGCAGCACGAACGCACCTTCGCCGCCGACCTATGCCACCCCATCGACGTCGTCCACCGGCCCGATGACCGCATCACCATCCTGGACGGCATCCACCGCCTGCTCCGAGCAGACCTCGAACACCACAGGACCATCACCGCCCGAGTTCTCCCGTGGTCCGAGCTGGACCACATCGCCGTACCGTCCTGAGATGGTCTAAGGACAGGAGGTAGTCGCTCGAATCGGGTCGGGCGCGGCCGGGGACAGGCTCAGCATCCCAACGGCGAGGGGACTACCTCCTGTCGTTACGTCACGCGGGGGCGTCGCCGTGGTCGGGGATTTCCAGCTGTACGCCGCCTTGGAGGGCGGACTGGTGGGCGTAGATGCCGGGGAGGGTGTAGCGGGCCGAGACCCAGGCGTTGATCGGGGGAAGGGTCTTGTCGGCGACTGCGCGGACGAAGTCGTCGGCGAGGAAGTGGTGGGAGCCCTCGTGGCCGTTGTGCAGGCCGGCGAACTCCTCCGGCAGGCGGGAGCGGTCGTGGACCGGGGACAGCCCGGAGCGGAACGCGTCCCGCAGCGCCGGGTCGACGTTCGCGAGGTCTGCGTCGTCCGCGGAACCGCTCGGCTTCGTCTCCATCAGCTGGCTGATGTCCTCGACGCCTTCCTTGTTCTGCCACAGGGTCGTGGTGGCGAGCTGCTCGAAGCTGCCCTCGGTGCCGAACACCCGCAGCCGCGACTCGCGGATGTGCGACGGGTACCCGACGCGGCGCATCTCGTTCGTCCGCATGATGCCGCCGTCGGCGAGCTTGAACAGCGCGGTCGCGTTCGAGAAGTCGTTGTCGAACTGGCTGACGTCCTTGTCGAAGACGCCGTCGCCGCGGTCGTCCTTGACGCCGATCGCCGACACGTGGGTGGCGTGCTGACCGGTCACCGAGAGCACGTTTCCGACGGCATGCGTCGGGTAGAGCAGCGGCGGGAACGACGCGGTCTTCTTCCAGTCGTCGCCACCGGAGTACTGGTACGCCGCATAGAACCCGAGGTCCATGTCGTGCACGTAATCGCCCTCGGAGTAGAACACCCGCCCGAACGCGCCGTCGGCGAGCTTCTGCCGGCAGTACACCGACGACGGGTAGTAGAAGCTGGTCTCACCCATCATGTAGGTGAGGCCGGTCTCCTTGACCAGTTCGATGATGCGCGCGATCTGGTCAGCCTCGATCGCCATCGGCACCGTCGAGTACACGTGCTTGCCGGCCTCGAGCGCCTTGATCGCCATCTCGCCGTGCAGCCAGCGCTGTGTGAAGATCGCGACCGCGTCCACGTCCGACTCGAGCATCTCCTCGAACGACGCATGCGTGACCTTGATGCCCTGCTTGGCGGCCATCTCGTCCGTCCGCTCGGGGATGACGTCGGTCAGCCGCACGTCGGACACGTCCGGGTGCGCGGACCACAGCCGCAAGAACGAAGGGGCGAACTGTCCGGCCCCGGCCACACCGATGCTGATTCCCATGCGGAAGAGCCAATCACACATTTATGTTCCATGGAAGAACATATTCAGACGTTGGAACGTGTGACTCCAACCACGCCCCAGCTCACTTTGAGGGGGTTATGAGGTGGGGGTTGTCCGTGGTGATGCCGTCTACGGCGAGGGCGGTGGCGTGGGCGAGGGTTTCGGGGTCGGGGACTGGCCAGGCGGTGGCTTTCAGGCCGGCGGCGTGGAGGTTGGCGACGGCCTCGGCGGTGAGGCCGGCGATTCCGCAGAGTGCCCACGTGGCGCCGGCGGCGCGGGTACGGGCGATGACGTCGGGGATGTCCGGCGTACGGCCGAAGATGTGGCCGGTCGTCACCTCGGGGAACGCCTCCCGGACGGCGAGCAGGATCTCCGGGTGGAACGACGTCACCAGGGTCCGCGCGGCCAGGGCAGGGTCCGACTTCAGGGACTGGGCCAGCAGCGGTACGGCGGCCTCGGCCTTGACCTCCGCCTGGAACCGTACGTCGATCGCCGCGACCGTCTCGGCCCACGTCGGGACCTGCTCACCGAGACCGGCATCCAGCGCCCACAGCTCCGCGAGCGTCAGGTCCGCGACCGCGCCCGATCCTGACGTAGTGCGGTCGACGGTGGCGTCGTGCATGATCACGAGCTCGCCGTCCGCGCTGACGCGCAGGTCGAGCTCGATCTCGTCGCAGCCGTCCGCCACCGCGCGCCGGAACGAGCGCAGCGTGTTCTCCGGTTCGGCCCCGAGCGCGCCCCGGTGGCCGGTGACGATCACAGCACCTTCTCCTCGTAGATCTGCGGCCAGTCCAACCTTGAGCGCGCACCAATCATTTCGCAGCCCCGGAAACGGTTGATGGGGGCTCAAAGTCCTACTACGCGGAGACGAGCCCCACAGGGTCCTTTCCGGTGAGGAAGGCGGCGACGGCCTGTGCTGCGATCGAGCCGGCTCGGTGGGCGGTCTGCCGGGTGGCGCCGGCGAGGTGTGGTGTCATCACGATGTTCGGTGCGGTCAGTAGCCGCGATCCCGCAGGCACCGGCTCGGACGGAAACACGTCGAACGCCGCCGCGCCCAACTGCCCCGACTCCAACGCGTCCACGGTCGCGTCGTAGTCGAGCAAACCACCGCGCGCGGTGTTCACCAGTACGGCGCCGCGCGGCATCGCATCGATCTGCTTGGCGCCGATCATGCCGCGGGTCTGATCGGTCAGCCGCGCATGCAGACTGATCACGTCGGACTGCGGCAGCAGCTCGTCGAGCTCGACCAGTTCGATGCCCTCGGGTGCTTGTTCGACGTACGGATCGGCGACCAGGACGCGGGCGCCGAACGCCAGCATCACGCGCGCGACCCGCTGCCCGATCGCGCCGTACCCGACCAGGCCTACGGTCGACCCGTCGAGCTCGCCGCCGCACTCGTCGTACGCGTAGAGATCGGAGCGCCATTCGCCCTGTTCCAGCGTCCGCTGCAAGCGTGGAAGGTTGCGCAGGGCACCCATCATCAGGGCGACCGCGTGCTCGGCGGCCGCGACCGCGTTCCGCCCGGGCGTCGAGGCCACGGCGATCCCCCGATCGGCCGCCGCGGCCACGTTCACGTTCACCGGACCGCCACGGCACACGACCAGGAAGCGCAGGTCGGGCGCGGCGTCCAGCACCCGCTCGGTGAACGGCCCCATCTGCGTCACCGCGAGCTCGACCCCGGCCAGCGCCTCGATCAGCTGGTCCTCCGCGTCACTCGCCTCGTCCACCTCGGCAACCCGCCCGTACGGCGTCAGCGGCCAGGGCAACGTCACCTCACGGAACTCGAACGCGACGTCCGGAATCGTGCTCAAAGCAGCGGCCAGCAGATCGTTCCGCACGAAATGGTCACCGGCGAGCAACGTCTTAACGGTTCTCATCGATTGAGTCGCGGCGCGAGCCTGTCGTTTGCTCTCGGAGCAACCGCGACTGCCTCCCCTCGGGATTGTCGGTGCAAAGTGTTTGGATCGGTGTGTGTCCCGGTTCCGGCTGTATCCGACTCCCGCGCTGCAGACTGCGTTGCTGGAGCAGTGCAGGTATGCGCGGCACGTGTGGAACCTTGCCCTTGAGCAATGGTCGATGTGGACTCGGGACAAGGGCCCGACGCCCGGATACGTCGAACAGGCTCGGCAGCTCACCGAGGCACGTGCCGCGTTCGCGTGGCTCAAAGCCGGCTCGCAGACTGTGCAACAGCAAGCCCTTCGAGACTTCGACCAGGCTGTGACAAGCTTCTACGCTGGCACTCGTCGACGACCGACCTGGCGCAAGGCCGGTCGGCACGAGGGATTCCGCATCGTCGGTGGTCAGGCGTCTCGAGTCGTCCAGCTCAACCGCAAGTGGGCCAGAGTGAACATACCGAAGGTCGGTTGGGTTCGATTCCGCCTCTCCCGCGCCGTACCTGATGCCAAGTCCTACCGCGTGACTCGTGACCGGGCGGGTCGCTGGCATCTTGCCTTCGCCACCGTCCCACCTCCGATCCCGGCGCCAGGCACGGGCGACGTCGGCGGCGTGGACCGCGGCGTCGCTGTGTCGGCGGCCTTGTCCACCGGCGAGCTCTTGACCTGCCCTCGGCCGCCCGAGACCGAAGAGGCGCGCCTCAGACACCTGCAGCGCCGCCTCGCCCGATCCTGCCGCGGCTCGAACAGGTGGCGACGGGTCAAGGCTGCGATCGCGAAGATGCATGCCCGTGCGCGTGACCGGCGCAAGGACTGGGTGGAGAAGACCAGCACCGATCTTGCCCGCCGGTTCGACGTCATCCGTGTCGAGAACCTGCGCATCGCTCAGATGATCAGACGCCCGAAGCCGAAGCCCGATCCCGAACGACCCGGTCTGTTCTTGCCGAATCGCCGCAGAGCGAAGGCTGGGCTGCACCGTGGCATTCTGGCCAGCGCCTGGGGTTCCCTGGTGCGTCGAATGGAGGACAAGGCGGCCGGACGACTCGAGAAGGTCAACCCAGCACACACGTCGCAGACTTGCAGCATCTGCGGGCATTGCGCTCCGGAGAACCGTGAGAGCCAAGCGGTGTTCCGGTGCGTGGCCTGCGGACACCAGGCACACGCAGACGTCAACGCAGCAATCAACATCGCGGCCGGACGGGCCGTCAGCGCACGCCAAGAGACGCCCGTACGGGTCTCGCCGAAGCGTGAACCTCAACTCGCTACCTCCGCGTAGTAGTTGGAATCCCCGTCCCAGGGCAGGGAGGACGTCAACGATCTCCTGTGAACGTAGGTGCTGGGTCGGACCAGCGTGGGCGGGCCGACTCGATGCGGCGCAGGTAGTGGGCGTAGCCCTCGGCGTAGAAGGCGGCGCGCGCCGGGTCCGGGTCGACCTGGCGGGTCTCCGCAATCCATTCGGATCCAGCGCTTTCCGGGTCGATCGCGCGCCGCGCGCAGATCACCGCACCCCGCGCCGCGACCTGCTCCGCTTCGGCGGTGTGCAACGGCGCGTTCAGTACGTCGGCGAGGATCTGGGTCCACTCGCTGCTCCGAGCGCCACCGCCGCACACGGTGACTCGACCGGTCCAGCCGGCTGCGTCGAGGCAGTGGCGGGCGGCGTACGCGATGCCTTCGCAGGTCGCCCGGACCAGATCGGCCGTCGTCGTGGACAGCGAGATGCCGTCGATCGTGCCGCGCGCGCGGGTGTCGACGAACGGGGCACGTTCACCCGCCTCCGACAGATAGGGCAGGAGCGTGACGCCGGACGCGCCGGGCGGGCTGTCCGCGAGCAGCGACGGCAGCTGATCGGTGGTGACACCAACGAGCGCGAGTACGCGGTCGAGGGCCGCCGTACCGACCATTGCGGGCATCGCGCGGAGCCAGACTCCCGGCGTCCACGTACCGAGGAACAGGCCGGCCGGCTCGCCGTCGACGGGCAGCTCTCGCGTGATGACCTGGCAGGCCAACGTGGTGCCGACCGTCAGCAAGGCGTCGCCGGGCTCCGTGACACCAGCTCCCGCCGCCGCGGCCGGAAGGTCGTACGGGCCGGCGGAAACGCGCGTTCCGGGCGCCATTCCGGTCGAGTCGTCACGCAGCTCACCGACCGGTCCGGCAGCGGCGACCGGTGCAAGCAGGTGACTGACATCGGACAGGCCCGTGGCCGCCAGCGCCTCGTCGTCATACCTGCCGGTCCTCGGGTCGAGGAACGGCGCCGACGCGTCCGACACGTCCGTCGCGCGGACACCCGTGAGCGCCTGCATCACGACGTCCTTGCAGTACGCCGCCGTACCGGCCCGCTCGATCACGTCGGGTTCTTCCGCGAGTACGGCGGACAGCAGCGGGCCGGATGCTCCGGGGAACATGCGATTTCCGGAACGCCGGAACACGTGTTCCGCGACCCCGTCCGCGGTCCACCGGTCGAGGATCGAGCTACTGCGCGCGTCCAGCCACGAGATCGCCGGGCGCACCGCCGTACCGTCCGGGTCGACCAGCCACAGGCCATCGCCCTGGGCGGTGATCGCGAGGACATCGGGACGGGTTCCGACGGCGGCCGCCAGTTCACCGACCACCTCGTTGACCGAGGCAACGATCTCGGCCGTCTCGTGCTCGAACCGCCCCGGACCGGGACGTACCAAGCGCGTCGGCCGCGCCGCCTCGGCAACCGGACGGCCGTCCGCGTCGAACGCGACGGCCTTCGTGACGGTGGTGCCTACATCAACGCCGATGTCCACGCACAACCCCCTCCTAGAGTTTGGCGACCTCCACAGTCGCGCCGTGGTCGCGCAGCGGTTCGATCAGGTCCTTCGGGGTCTTCTCGTCGACGATCACGACGTCGAAGTCGGTCAGCGGAGCGAGCCGGTGCAGGGCGGTGCGCTGCAGCTTGGCGTGATCGACCAGCAGCACCTTGGTCCGCGCCGAGCGCAGCATGGCCCGCTTGACCAGGACGATCTCCTCCTCCTGGTGGAACGCGTGCGTCGACGACACCGCGGACACCGAGCAGAACAAGAGGTCGGCGTGCAGCGCCTCGACCGCCTCTGCGCACGGAAGGCCCCCGAACGAGTCGTGGGTCGCCGAGTAGATCCCGCCGAGCGCCAGCAGCGTGACGTCTCGCAACTGCGCCAGCTTGGTGATCGCGGGCAGGAAGTTGGTTGCCACGGTCAACGGAGCGATGTCCTCGAACAGGTCGACCAAGGCCAGCGCGCTGGTCGAGTCGTCGAGCATCACCGACATCCCCGGCTCGATCATCGCCCGCGCGTGCCGGGCGATCGCGGCCTTCTCCGCGTGTGCGGTGTTCAGCCGGTACGCGACGTTGCTCTCGAACACGCTGGTCGGCTGCGCACTGACCCCGCCGCGGTACTTCCGCACCACGCCTTGCCGCTCGAGCTCGTCCAGGTCGCGGTGCACCGTCATCACGCTCACGCCGAACGCCTGGACCAGGTCGTTCGCCGACACCGAGCCGTGTTTCACGACGTACGCCGCGATCTCGGCCTGCCGGCGCGCGGGACGACTCAGTTCGGTGGCGTCGCCGTCGACATCGGTTGTCATGTCAGGGTCTCCAAAGGCAGAGGAGGAACGTTGTACGCCTCGAGACCCACTGTGCCGTCCTGCCAGCGCAAACGCACCAGCGCCGCGGGACCGAGTGCAGGTAGCAGTCTGCGGTAGTCGTTCAGTCGCAGTCCGAGCACCCTGCACACAAGCAGCCGGATGAGCGTGTTGTGCGCGACCACGAGAACCTTCTGGCCCTGATGCCGCCGCCCGATCTCGTCGAAGACCTCGCGCGCCCGATCGGCCGCCGCGACCGGGTCCTCGCCGCCCGGAAAGTGGTCCCGCACCGGGTCGAGCTCGAACGCCTTACCCACCGCCGGCGGCAGCTCGCTCAGCATCTTGCCCTCGGCCGACCCGAAGTCGACCTCGCGTAACCGGGCGTCCAGCGTGGGCGTCAGCCCGAGCAGTTCCGCGGTCGGCGTGATCGTCTGCCGCGCACGCAGCATCGGCGATGCCCACAGGGCGTCCGGCGCATAGTCCGCGGCCCAGTCCTTCAGTTGCTGCGCCTGCCGTACGCCGACCTCGTCGATCGGGAGGTCCGTGGAACCCGTGTACCGGTTGCCGTGGTGCCATTCGGTCCGCCCGTGCCGGGCCAGCACGATCGTCGTTCTCATCCCCGGTACCCCCGGCGGTCGAGTTCGGCGACAAACTCGCCGTACAGATCGTCAAGGCGTTCGCCGCGCGGCTCGAGGACGTGATCCACGCGGACCATCCGTCGCGCCGTCCCGGTGAGATCCGTCCCGCCGGACGCGGCCAGAACCGCCATCCCGTACGCCGGATCCGGGACGGCGGGAAGCTCTACCGGTACGCCGAGGACGTCGGCGCGAAGCTGATTCCAGTACCCGGCCCGGGTGGCGCCGCCGGTGAGCGAGACCGAGCGGACCGGGTCGGCACCGAGCGTCTCCAGGTGCTCGAACGCGAGTCGCTCGATGAACGCGACGCCTTGCAGCACAGCGGCGTACGTCTGCAGATCATCGGAGATCGTGCCGAGCGTGAACCGTTCGGCCTGCGGTGCGACGAAGGGGAATCGCTCGCCGGTTTTGGTGAGGGGGTAGGTGACTGCATCGATCGGGTGCGCGGCGCGATCCAAAGCGTCGAGGTCGGCGCCGGGAAGCAGTTCGGTGAGTACGCCGGCGCCGGTGCTGGACGCGCCGCCGGGCAGCCAGCCGCCGTCGGGGTGACGGTGGCTGTAGACAGCGCCGGTGGGGTCGGTCAGCAGCTCGGTGCTGACGCCTTTGAGGACGAGGGTCGTGCCGAGGACCGAGTTCCACGCGCCGGGAGCGAGGGCGCCGGCGGCGATCTGGGCCGCGCAGCCGTCGGTCATCCCGGCGTAGACGGGCACACCCATCGGCGTGCGACCGAGCTCGGTGCCGGGGCGGACGACCTCGGGGAACGCGGCGAGCGGGAGTCCGAGCTTGTCGAACGCTGCGGCCGGCCAGCCGTCGGCGATCAGGTCGTAGCCGGACTTGAGGGCGTGGCTGGTGTCGGTCGCGACCGGGTGACCGACGAGATGCGCCGCGACGAAGTCGGCGCTGTGGACGACGCGACGGTCGGTGAGGTCGAGCTCGAGGATCTTCGGGAGCGCCCAGGTGGGTTGCATGCTGGTCGCCCAGCGATCCGGGTCGGCGTCCACGATCTGGTCGCGACGGGCGGCCGCGCGCGCGTCGTCGTACATCAGGGCCGGTGTGACGGGGCGGCCGGCGCGGTCGGTGAGCAGGAAGGTGCCGGACGTGGAGCAGATCGCGATGCCGTCGATATCGGTCGCCCCGACCTCCGCGAGGACCGCGTCGACGGCGATCAGCCAGGCCTGGGGGTCCTGCTCGTGGCGGACGCCGTCACGGTGGCTGGCGAGCGGACGCGTTGCACGGGACAGAACGTGACCCTTGGCATCGGCCAGGACGGCACGCACACTTTGCGTGCCGAGGTCGAGCCCGATCCAGCCCACCACGAGCCTCCCAGATGAGTGTTATCTACGTTGATAACATAACACCAGAAGACGGTAAGAACGCGCCAGCCCTTGGCCGAAGGCGGACAGGAAACGGCTCCCGCAAGCCGGTCGGCCTGCGGGAGCCAGAAGCGTTGGGTCAGGAGTCCAGCTGGGTCAGGAGTACATAAGGACCAGGGCCGGGTCGGCCGTGGCCAACTCGAGCCGACCGGCGTCGACGGCGCCGTAGGCACCGATCGGGCCGTTACTGCGGCGACCGTTGCGGCTGAGCCAGAAGCGCCATCCGGCGGGAGCCTCGGGCCACGTCGGGTCCGGCGTCCAGCCGAGCGGCGGACGCCAGCCGGCCGTCGGCGGCTCCGGCCAGTCCGGCGGCGAGTTGAACTTGTGCACGGGCGGTCCCTCCGGATTCCCCAGCGATCCGCTGAGCGTGAACTGTCTGACAGGTCAACGATCTGGCGCACCGAACGTCACGGATAAATCTTCGTAAAGTTTCACCCGCCGTACGGGGACCCATCTCAGCACCGAAACCGCAACTCGGCAACCGTTCTCTCAACTACCGGACTGCACGTGCATCGGCAGAGCCATTAGTTGCCTCCTCCACAGACAACCCCCAGTTGTCCACAGCAACCACCCACATATCCACAGCTCGAGCTCGTTATCCACAGGCAGATGGTGAGGGCTAGGCGGCGTTGGCGCGGGTCTCGCTGAGGCGGGGTGGTGTGGCGCCGGCGGCGATCGACTGGTCGAGGGCGGCGAGTTCGGTGCAGGCGACGGCGATCGCCTCGGCCTGGGTGCGGCAGCCGTCGGCGTACCAGAAGGGGTCGTCGGGCTGCCGGTCGTCGGCGTCGTCGATGTCGGCGTACCAGCAATCGTGCCGGTAGTGCACGACCCGGACCTTGAGCTTCATGTGCGGTGAGACGCCCGCTGGCGGGCTTCGGTTCCTGTTTGAAGGGTTTACAACGTTGGAAGTCATCCGGTACAACCGAGAGCGAGACCGGTCCGCCCCCAGGTTTCGAGAGGTGTACGCCGATGAGACTGTTCCGCGTTGCCGCAGCCGCCCTGCTACTGCTCGGCGTACTCGCGCCGACCGCACCGGCCGCCGAGATCCAGGAGAAGGCTGTGACGTCGCAGACGTTCCGGAACCCGCTGAACCCGTCGGCAGACCCGTCGTTGATGTTCTACAACGGCAGGTACTACGTCGCGACCACGCGCGGCGACCGGATCGGGATCTGGTCGTCGACCAGCCTGGCGACCCTGCTCGTGCAACCCGAGCAGGTGGTGTGGCGGGACTCGGACACCACCCGCAACACGCAGATGTGGGCGCCGGCGTTCCGGCACGTCGGAAACCGCTGGTACATCTACTACACGGCCTCCGACGGCGTGGACGCCAACCACCGGATGTACGTGCTCGAGTCGGCCGGCGACGACCCGCTCGGCCCGTACAGCTTCAAGGCGAAGATCGCGGACTTCGGCGAGTACGCGATCGACGGCGAGCCGATCACGGTCAACGGGCAGCAGTACTTCGTCTGGACCGGCCCGGGCCGCGGACAGGGCGGACCCGCCCAGCTGTACATCGTCCGAATGAGCAACCCG
Source organism: Kribbella sp. NPDC055110 (assembly GCF_053607525.1). Classification (NCBI taxonomy): domain Bacteria; kingdom Bacillati; phylum Actinomycetota; class Actinomycetes; order Propionibacteriales; family Kribbellaceae; genus Kribbella; species Kribbella sp. NPDC055110. Next base: position 98,586 of record NZ_JBSGTS010000020.1, on the reverse strand, counting down.
TGGACCGCGACCGGCGACCGCGTCGCGATCCCGGCCGACGGCGGGTGCACCGAAGTACGGGAAGGGCCGACCCCGCTGTACGGCGCGACGCGCACGTTCCTGACCTACTCGACGTGCGACACCGGCAAGCCGGACTACCAGCTGTGGATGAAGAGCATCGCGAACGGCGCCGACCCGATGGTCGCGGCGAACTGGGTGCAGCACCCCGGCCCGGTCTTCTCCCGCAACGACGAGACCGGCGTGTGGGGTCCCGGGCACCACTCGTTCTTCAAGTCACCGGACGGGACCGAGGACTGGATCGCCTACCACGGCAAGAACACCAGCACCTACACGTACTCGTACCGCACGACGCGGGTCCAGAAGATCACCTGGAACGCCGACGGTACGCCGAACCTCGGCCGGCCGCTCGCCGCGGGCGCGACGCAGAGCCTGCCGTCGGGCGACCCGGGTTCGCCGAACTACTGGATCAACGACACCGACGCGGCCGTCGCCTACACCGGCGCGTGGAGCTCCGGATCCGGTTGTGGCAACCAGTGCTTCTGGGGCAACGACCACTGGAGCTGGGAACCGAACGCGACCGCGACGATCCAGTTCACCGGCACTCGCGTTGCCCTGCTGAGCGTGGTGGACACCGGCAACGGGATCGCGGCGATCTCGGTCGACGGCGGACCCGAGCAACGGATCGACTACTACAGCTCGATCCGCGTCGGCGAGCAGCTGATGTACATCAGCCCGGCCTTGCCGTCCGGCCCGCACACCCTGAAGGTGCGCGTGACCGGCGACAAGAACCCTGCCTCGACGAGTGCGGTCATCAGCCTCGACCGCATCGAGGTCTATTAGACGAACGTCTTGACGACGGTCTTCCCGTTCACCATCCGGAGGTGGCCGTCGTCGGTGAGCTGGAGGACGCTGCCGGCGCGGCGGGTCTCATACATCCAGGTGATGTCACCGAAATTGTTGAAGTTGTAGAACGTGCCGTCCGGTCCGACCGACCCGTACGACTCCGGCGCGTTCTTCTTCCCGGTGCTCCACAGGACCGTGGTGCCGTTCTTGTACAGCACCAGATTGCCGGTGGTCAGGAACTTGAGCGTGTAGATCCGGTTGACGGAGTACATGATCACTTCCCGGCCGCCCGGGTCCGGAGCATGGAGCTGGCTCTGCGGCATCAGCGTGCCGATCACCATGTGCCGGTTCCAGTTCGCCTTACCGCGGGTGTTGTAGATCGCGAGGTTCCCGTTGTCCGGCAGCACCAGCTTCGCGCCGACACTCTTGATGCTCATCGACCAGTACTTCGTCCGGCCGTAGACCATCTGCAGCGTCCCGTCCGTGCCCATGACCAGCACGGACCCGGCGCGTCCGGTCCCGGAGCTCCACAACCGCCACGACACCCCGCGCTGGAACAGCTTCGCCTCCCCGCGCGAATCCATGATCAACGTGTAGACCCCGTTGTGCGACCGGATGTACTGCCCGGCCAGCAGCTTCTGTCCCGGTAGCAGGGTGTCCGACACCGCCATTGTCTTCGCCTCGGCCGGTGCGCTTCCCACCAGCACGGCCCCACCCAACAGTGCCCCGACGGCCAGGACCCCGGCCACGAGTCGACGTACCATTTCCACACCCCTTGTTTTAGAAGAAGATCTTGACGACGGTCTTGCCGTTGACCATCCGGAGGTGGCCGTCGTCGGTGAGTTGGAGGACGCTGCCGGCGCGACGGGTCTGGTAGAAGAACGTGAGGTCCCCGAAGCTGTTCACGGTGCCGAACGAACCGTCCGGGTCGACCCAGCCGGACGCACCCGGGGCATTCTTCACGCCGGTACTCCAGAGTGCGGTGGTGCCGTTCTTCAGCAGCACCAGGTTGCCGGTGGTCAGGAACTTGAGCGTGTAGATCCGGTTGACGGAGTACATGACGACCTCGTCCCAGGCCGCGTCCGGGCCGGCGAGCTTGCTCTGCGCCATCAAGGTCCCGACCACCATGTGCCGGTTCCAGTTCGCCTTGCCGCGGGTGTTGTAGATCGCGAGGTTCCCGTTGTCCGGCAGCACCAGCTTCGCGCCGACACTCTTGATGCTCATCGACCAGTACTTCGTCCGGCCGTAGATGATCTGCAGCGTCCCGTCCGTGCCCATCACCAGCACCGAGTTCCGCTGCCAGGTACCCGAGGCCCACAGCGGAGCCTTCACTCCGCGCTGGTACAGCTTGACGTCGCCGGCCGGCTGCACGATCAACGTGTAGACCCCGCTCCGCGACCGGATGTACTGCCCGGGCAGCAGCTTCTGACCCGGTAGCAGGGTGTCCGACACCGCCGCCGTCTTCGCCTCGGCCTGGGTGCTCCCCACGACCGCGACCCCGCCCAGCAGCGCTCCGACTGCCAGAACCCCGGCCCACAACCGACGTACCACGCCGATCCCCCCTCTGTACGTTTGTGAGTGCTCAGTGTCCTGGGCGAAGAGGTCATCCCTTCAGACCGGACGCGAATCCGCGGATCACGTAGCGCTGCAGGAAGAGGAAGAGCAGCAGGATCGGGAGCGCCGCGAAGATCAGGCCGGCGGCGACCAGGCCGTAGTTCGACGTGTACTGGTTGACGAAGGCGAACACCCGCACCGGAACCGTCTCGTGACCGGAGCCGCCGAGGTACAGCAGCGGCGTGAAGAAGTCGTTCCAGATCTGTACGGCGTTGAGGATCAGCACCGTCCCGGTGATCGGACGCAGCAGCGGGAAGATCACGTGGGCGAACGCCTGCAGATGCGACGCGCCGTCGATCAGCGCGGCGTTCGTGTAGTCGGCCGGCAGCGAGCGGATGAAGCCGGTGTAGAGGAAGACCGTGAACGGCAACTGGATGCCCGTGTAGAACAGGATCATTCCCTGGTAGGTCCCGAGCAGCCCGAGATCGTCGACCAACTGGTAGAGCGGGATCATCCCGAGCTGGAACGGCAGGATGATCCCGACCAGGAACAGGATGTAGAGGCTGTAGCTCAAGCGGGTCGCCGTACGGGCCAGGAAGTACGCCGCCAGCGAGCCGAGCGCGATCAGCAACAGCACACTCACGACCGTGATCAACGTGCTGTTCAGCAACGCCGATCCGAGTCCGGCCGATCGCCAGGCCTCGCCGAAGCTCCCCAGCGTCGGCGGCGACGGCAGCGACAACGGCTTGTTCGCGATCTGCTGGGGATCCTTGAACGCGAGCGTGACCAGCACGTACACCGGGAACAGGAACCCGATCGCGACAGCGATCATCACCAGCTCCAGCACGAACGTCCGGGGGCGATACCTCATGCCGTCGTCTCCCTCGATCGCAGGTACCCGATCTGGATGAACGACACGGCCGCGACGAAGATCGCCAGGACCAGCGCGACCGCGGTGCTGTACCCGAACTTCCCGTACACGAACGCCTGCTTGTACAACACGGTCGACAACGTGTCGGTGGCGTACCCCGGCCCGCCGTTCGTCATCGCGATGATCTGGGTGAACAACGTCAACCCACCCACCGTCGACAGCATCACGTTGATCGTCACGGCCGGCGCGAGCAGCGGCCAGGTGATGTGCCGGAACCTCTCGAGTGTCCCGGCGCCGTCGACCATCGCGGACTCGAGCAACTCGGCCGGGACGCCTTCGAGCCCGGCCAGGAAGATCACCATCGAGTACCCGGCGCATTGCCAGATCACCGTGAACGCGACCGACCACAACGCGATCGACGGATCACCCAGCCAGTCCTGGCGCAGCGACCCGAGGCCGACCGCGCCGAGGCCCGCGTTCAGGCCCGCATCCGGCGCCGGGTTGTAGACGAACTTCCACAGGAACGCGACCATCACCGGACTCACCACGACCGGCGCGAAGAACACCAGCCGGAGGATCAGCCGGCTCTTGATCCGCGTGTGTACGCCGAGCGCCAGCAGCAGCCCGATCCCGTTCTGGACCACGACGATCGCGACCGTCAGCAGCAACGTGTTCCGCAACGCCCCGAGCGCCTGGTCGTCGTGCAGCAGCTGCTTGAAGTTGGCGGCACCAACGAACGACTTGGCGTTCCCGATCCCCGACCAGTCCGTGAACGCCGATCCCGCACCGGCGATGCTCGGATACAGCACCACCACCGCGTAGACCAGGACCGCAGGGACCGCAAACCACCACGGCGGCACGATCCCACTGCGCCGCCGGGTCCGTTTCGCCGCTTCCGTCCCGACCGCCACCACCGAAGCCGTCATGCGCCCTTCTTGTACGCGTCGTCCATCTTCTTCAGTGCGTCCTGCACCGTGGTCTTACCGCCGAGCAGTTGCTGTACGACGGCGAAGTGGGTCGGCTGTACTTCGGCGTTCGGCCAGCGCTGGTCCATGAACGGGACCGCCTTGTTCGCCTTCAGCGCCGGGAGGAACGACGTCAGCACGGGATCGACCTTCGCGTCGCCGTACAGCGGGACGCAGGAGACCGCCTCGGCCCAGGTGTTCAGGTTGTCCTGCTGACCGCAGAAGTCGAGGAATCCCTTGGCGTTGTCGGCCTGCTTGCTCTTGGCGCTGACCGCGATGCCGACCACCACACCGGCCGGGATCCAGTTGTCGGCGGCAACATCCGTCGCCGGGAACGGGAACATCGACAGGTCGTCCGGCGACGGCGCCGCGGCCCGGAACGCCGACAGCACAGCGGATACCTGGACCGCCATCGCGGCCTTCCCGGTACCGACCATCGAGGTCGCCTGTTCGTACGTCGTACCGTTCGGGTTGGCGTTGAAGTACCCCTTCTTCTGCAGTTCGAGGTACTTGTCCATCGCGTCGACCCAGCCGGAGTCCGCGAACGACGCCTGACCGGCCGTCATCTTGTCGTCGAAGTCGGGGGTCTTCGCGTAGACGGTGCCCGGGACCAGCGCGTACGGAATCAGCTGCGTGATCCACGGGGTCTGCGCGCCGAGCGCGATCGGAGTGATGCCCTTCGCCTTCAGCTTCTCGCAGACCGTCAGCAGCTCGGACCAGGTGGTCGGCGGCTCGACGCCGGCGGTCGCGAACGCCTTCTTGTTGTAGATCGCGCCGAGCATGCTGGAGCCAGGCGAGAAGATGTACGTCTTGCCCTCGTTCTGGAACGCGCCCTTGAACCCGGCCGGGATCTTCTGCGTCCAGGACTGACTACTGAGATCGGTGAGCAGCCCGGCCTTGCTCAGCTGGGCCATCGACATCGCGCTGCCGTTGCCGGGGTAGACCACGTGGACGTCGGGCGCGTTGCCACCGCCGAGCTGGGTCCGGAGCGCGGTCTGGACCTGGTCCGCGGGGGCGAACGACAGGTTGAAGTCGAACCCGGAGTGCCCCGTCTTGTACGCGTCGAGCACCTTGCGCAGGCCGGCCTCCTGGTCGCCGACGCCGATCACCTTCAGCGTGCCGCCGGACGACGAGCTGCCGTTGCCGCCGCCGCAGGCCGACAAGGCGCCGGCCAAGGTCGCACCACCGGCGAGTTGTAGGAGCCGCCTTCGGCTGACGGACCGTTCGAGTGCCATGGTTCCTCCTGAGCGCCGAAGTACCGGCCAATAATGTGAAGTAACCGCAAGATCGTGTTACTTTCGTCACGGGGACGCTACGTATGGCCCGAGAGGGTGTCAAGACCTCGTTGAAAGGATTCAGTCGGGAGCGGTGCGAAAAGCGCTCCACCGGGGTTTGGGAGCCGACCTACCTCGCCTGAGAAGATGGGCCACGTGCCCGTGACCGCCTTCCCGCATCCGGCCGGTACGACGTCCGTCGTACGGCCCGCACCGACCTGTGGACGGGTGCGAGCGTGAGACGAGTCCTCCTGGCCGGCCTCCTGCTGCTGGCCCTGGCGCTCGGCGCCGGAAGTGGCTACTACGCGGGCGACTACCTCGACACCCCAGAACCGACCGCCTCCGGCACCGCCGGCCCGCTCGGCGACATCTCGCCCTCGCCGACTCCGACGCCGACCGAACCCCCGCTCCCGGTGAAGACCCCGATCCCGAACAACCTGGACCCCCTCGAGACAGGGCTGAACTACACCAACCACACCTTCACCGTGACCCCGAAGGACGCGGAGCCCGTCCAGCTCACGATCGAGACCCCACAGGGCTGGAAGATCGCCGACAGGGATCCGAAACGCCCCGGCGAGGTCAAGTACCTCGACAAACTCAGGGAACGCGGCGTACGGGTCGAGGCAGTCGCACCGGCCAAGGTGACCCCCAAGGACGAGATGGCCCAGCTCATCGTTGACCTCAAGAAGAGCCAGGCACCGGAGAACGACGTCCAGGTCATCAGCGACACCACCGACGTGGTCACCGGCGACGACGGCGAATCCCGGTCGGTCGCCACGCTGATCTACACCTTCATCCCGGGCCAGACCCTGCGCTACGTGATCGTCCGCTGGATCGCCATCAACGGCGAACTCACCAACGTGGAGATGAGCATCACCGGCCTCCCCCAGGACGCCCCGGCCCTCGACGAGGTCCTCCAACGGGCAACCGCATCGGTCGGCGAGGTCGGCTGAACCCTTTTCACAGAATCGTTACTTATCCGGTGCAACCTCTGCGGGGGCTGAGGTGTCTTCTGTTAGTAGGTCTGGGGAGGTGGGGGCATGGCGAGAACGGTGAGTAGGCGCGCGATGCTCGGCGCCGGTCTACTGACGCTGGCGGGGGTAGGCGGAGCGGGAGGCTACGGCGTCGGCCTGTTCCTCACCAAGGAACCAAGCCTCGCCGGTACGGCGGCACCGCTCGCCGTGGGTTCCACCCCGGGTACGACGCCTACCCCGACGCCGACGTCGCCTCCGCGCAAGGTCACCTACGACAAGTCGCCTGCGCTGAATGCGGACGATCTGCACTACAAGAGCCAGACGTTCGAAGTGAAGAGCATGGTCAGGTCACGGGTGTCCGTGCGGATACCAAGCGGATGGGGCCTGACCCAGCCGGACCCGCCGAGGACCGGGCGGTTCACCGACCCCACCGGAAAGCGATGGATCCGGATCGAGGCGGGCTTCACGATCACGCGCCCCCCTGCGACGTCGATGCAAGCCCGCATCGCCGACCTGAACCGTCTGCAGGCCAACCAGATGCTGCACCTGATCTCACAGCGCGTGGACAGCCGTTACGCGACCATCACCTACACCTATGTACCGCCTCCGGAGCAGTCCCCCGAAGGCGTCCTGCGTTACGTCATCGTGCGTTGGGTTGCGGATGACAGTGGCAACTGCGCGGTCGAGATGAGCTCCACCGGCCTTCCCCAGGACAAGGACGCATTGCTCGACGTGCTGGACCACGCCACCGACAGCGTCGAACGCCGCGACACTCCGCTGTCAGGTTAGAGCAGCTGCGCGAGACCGCGACGGCTAGCCGCAAGCGGGCAGGGTGTTGCGCGCGAAGCTTCGCAGGTGGGTGGTGGACTTCTTGTCGGAGTCGGTCCTGCTGAACACATCGAACGTCCACGAGGCGGTCGACGCCCGAGCGATTGGCGTGGAGCGGGGCGGAGGTTGGGGAGGATTTCCCGCCCGATTTGGAAGGCAGATCTCCCCGATCCAGCCGTATAGGCAACCCGCCACCACGCAGCGTGCAGCCGGTCGGCGTCGCCGTGGAGTGATCTCAGTCGGCCGGCCAGATGGTGCGGAAGATGGTGGTGCGGAGGCGGTAGAACTTGCGGCGGGCGGACTGGAGCAGCGCCGGCGACGGCCGGAGCCGTTCGGTCGGAAAACGCATGGGGACTTCCTAGGGGGTGTACTGCACCGAATCGGCGATCGCCGTGGCCCGGTGGACATCCGATCCGGGTACGACCACCTGTACGAGGAGCGAGCCGTCGTCCCCGTGATCGACGACTCGTTGGAGCAGCACGATATCGGCACCGAAGCAGTCGGCGGACAACCGGTCGGTCACAGAGAGTTCACGGACCATGTGCGGCAACGGAGTGCCTTCGTTGCTGCACTGGTTGCCGTTCGGGACCGCCAGCTTCGACTTCGACACCCCGATGAACACGCCCGGTGTCTTCCCCGACCAGTCCGGATCGCGGCTGACCCGGAACGCGGGACCGGTGCCGGTGCCGCCGGGCAGGTTCCAGTCCGACTGGGCCATCGACTGCGCCCACGCCTCAGGCAGCGTCACCGAGAACTGGCCCTGTGAGACCTGGATCAGCTTGCGGCCCTGGAGGTACCAGTGGCCGCCGTACCCGACGCCGCCACCGACGACCAGCGCCAGCAGCGCGGCAACTACCCATCGCCCGCGCCTGCGCTTCCTAGGAGCCGCCGTCTCAGCCTCAGCGGCTGGCTCACTGGCGTCGGGCTCCACCGGGGCGCTCTCCACCGCGACCGTCTCGGCCTCCGCGGTCTCCGACGGCTCGGCGGGTTTCACGATTGTCGGCTGGTTCTCGTCGCTGAGCGCGGTCTTCGCGTCCAGGTCGTCGGACGCGACGGTGACCGTCTCGCGGGTCGACAGCGGGAAGTCGCGGGTGTTCTCGTCGAGCGCGCCGACGAGTTGCCGCGTGAACGACTGCACATCCGGCCAGCGCTTCTCCCGGTCCGGGTCGAGCGCCCGGACGATCGCGGCGTCGACCTCACCCGGCAGCTCGAACCCGAGCGAGCTCGGCGGCGGCGCAACCTTCACCCGGCTCGCGGCGCCCAGCCCGTCGACCTGGTGCGGGGACCGCCCGGTCAGAGCGGCGTACGCGACCGCGCCCAGCGAGTACTGGTCGGCGCGCTGGTCCAGCCGCTCACCGAGCGCCTGCTCAGGAGCGACGTACGACGGGGTGCCGCCGGGCATCGTGATGCGGGAGATCTCGTCGAGGGACTTGCCCAGCCCGAGGTCGGACAGCACCGCCCGCTCGCCGTCGTCGGTGCTGCGGAACAGGACGTTCGCCGGTTTCACGTCGCGGTGCAGCAGGCCGCGCCGGTGCAATGCCTGCAGGCCGCGGCCGACCTGGACGACCACGTCGACGGCGTCGGCGAGCGCCAGCGGCTCCTGCTTCAGGCGGTCGGCCAGCGTGCCGCGGTCGGCGTACGTGAGCACCAGGAACGGACGCCCGTCCTCGAGTTCGCCGACGTCGTGCACCTGGACGACGTGCTCGGACTCGACGCGGCGCAGGAACCGGCCTTCCTCGAGGAACCGTTTCCGGACCGAGTCGTCATGCCCCCAGTTGTCGGCGAGCACCTTGATCGCCACTTCGGCGTCGAGCTGCTCGTCGTGAGCGAGCCACACCGTGGCGAAACCACCTGAGCCCAGGCGTCGGCGCACGACGTACCGACCGAGTCTGGTTGGGACCCCCATAGAGGGCATTATGGGTCATTGAAGTGTCCCTCACCGGGGCCGATCGAGAGCAAAGGCGCAGATGAGCGAGAGCACGAGTCCGACCGACGACCTCGCCACCCTGGCGGAGCAGGCGCAGGCGGGCGACAAGAACGCGATGGACGACCTGCTGCGGCAGGTGTATCCGCGCGTCCTGCGGATCTGCCGCAGCGTCCTGCCGTACTCCGCGGACGCGGAGGACGCCGCTCAGGAGGCCCTGCTCAACATCGCCACCAAGATCAACTCGTTCTCCGGCCGCAGCAGCTTCTCGACCTGGGTCCATTCGGTCGCGGCGAACTCCGCGCGCTCGACGTACCGCAAGCTGAAGCGCACTGCCCAGGCGGCGCACAGCCCCGAGCAGATGGAGAAGCCGGACCCGCGCACCACGAGTGTGATCGCCGGCACCCGCCTGGATCTCCTGGAGGCCCTGGAGACCCTGGAGCGGGACCGCCCGCAGATGGTCACTCCGCTGGTACTGCGAGACGTCTACGGCCTGTCGTACGAGGAGATCGCCGCGGTGGTCGACGCCCCGCTCGGCACCATCAAGTCCCGGATCCACGACGCCCGCGAGGTCGTCCGCCCGCTGCTGCGCCCCAAAGACTGACCCAAGCCTGACCTGACCCGGGCATACCCTCGCGGTTATGACTGCCCGGGGGCTGCTGCACAACGGTGACTACCTGAAGCTGCTCAGCGGTCAGACGATCAGCTCGATCGGCTCCTCGATGAGCTCGTTCGTGTTCACGCTGCTCGGCCTGGCCATCACCGGTTCCCCGGTGCAGGCAGGTCTGGTCGGTACGTCGGCTGCGCTCGGGTCGATCGTGGCGGCGTTGCCGGGCGGCGCGCTGGCGGACCGGTGGAGCCGGCGCAGGATCCTGATCGGGTACAGCCTGCTCGGCACCGTCCTGTTCGGATCGGTGGCTGTCGCGGGCTGGCTCGGCCACCTGACCCTCCCGCACCTGATGGCCGTCGCCCTGGTCAACGGCGCGGGCTACAGCCTGTTCATGCCCGCCGAAACCGGTGCGCTGCGGCAGCTCGTTCCGGCCGAGGACATCGGCACCGCGCTCGCCGCCGCGCACGGCCGGCAGAACCTGGCGGGGCTGGCCGGCGCGCCACTGGGCGGCCTGCTCTACTCGATCGGCCGGGCGATCCCGATCGCCGTCGACGCGGTCTCGTATCTGGTGATGGCGATCATGCTCACCACGATCCGCCACCCGTTGCCCGCCACGAAGCCCGAAGGCGGCACGCACGAGCCGATGGTGAAGGCGATCCGTTCCGGGTTGACCTGGCTGCTCCGTCAGCGCGACCTGCGGACGATCGCGATCGTCGCGACCCTGCTGAACTTCGCCGCGAACGGGACGATCCTGGTGCTGATCCTGAGCATGCAGCAGCGCGGCGTACCGGCCACCGTGATCGGCCTGCTGGAGACCGCGATGGGCGTAGGCGGCCTGGCGGGCGCGTTCGCGGCGCCCAGGCTGCTGGCCAGGTTCAGCACCGGCAGGATCACCATCGTCGGCTCCTGGATCATCACGGTCGCCTTCGCCTCGACGGCGGCGAGCACACGGCCCGTAGTCCTGATCCTGCTGCCTGCGTTCGCGGTCTTCCTGCTGCCCGCGCTGAACTCCGGCCTGTTCGGCTACCAGATGCTGATCACGCCGGACCACCTGCAGGGGCGGGCGCAGAGCGCGTTCATGTTCATGGCCAACACCGCCGCCCCGCTGGCGCCGTTCCTCGGCGGTGTCTTCCTCGGCACTCTGGGTGCACGGGAGGCGTTGCTGATCTTCGGCGGGCTGCTCGCGGTCGGCTCCGTACTGCTCACGATCAGCCGTTCGATCCGCTCCATTCCGTTGCTCTCCGCGGTCGAAGCCGCCTGATTCGGGGGCTCCCGTTCCGGGCCCGGGTGTGCTCAGATGGGGAGCATGAAGAAGCTCATCAACGACCCGGCCGATGTTGTGAGTGAAGCGCTGCAGGGGATGGCGGCGGCGCATCCGGACCGGCTCCGGGTGGACCTGGAGAACCGGATCGTCTACCGCAAGGACGCGCCGAGACCTGGCAAGGTCGGCCTGATCTCCGGTGGCGGGTCCGGGCACGAGCCGATGCACGGCGGGTTCGTCGGGCTCGGCATGCTGGACGCGGCCTGCGCGGGTGAGGTGTTCACCTCCCCGGTGCCGGACCAGATGATGGCCGCGACCAAGGCGGTCGACGCCGGCGCCGGCGTACTGCACATCGTGAAGAACTACACCGGCGACGTGATGAACTTCGAGATGGCCGCCGAACTGGCCGCCGCCGACGCCGGCACCGAGGTGCTGTCGGTGGTGACGAACGACGACGTCGCCGTCCAGGACAGCCTCTACACGGCCGGTCGCCGCGGCGTCGGCGTGACCGTACTGCTGGAGAAGATCGTCGGCGCGGCCGCCGAGGAGGGCCGCCCGCTGCAGGAAGTCGCCGACCTGGCGAAGCGCGTCAACGACAACGGCCGCAGCATGGGTATGGCGCTGACGTCGTGCACCGTCCCGGCCGCGGGCAAGCCGACGTTCGAGCTGGCCGAGAACGAGATGGAGGTCGGCATCGGCATCCACGGCGAGCCCGGCCGGCAGCGGTTGCCACTGGCCCCGGCGCGCGACATCGCTGCGATGCTCGTCGACCCGGTGGTGTCGGATCTTCCTTATCAGCAAGGCGATTCGGTGATCGCGTTCGTCAACGGCATGGGCGGTACGCCGTTGCTTGAGCTGTACCTGATGTACCACGAGGTCGCGCAGCTCCTCGACCGCGCGGGCATCACGGTCGCCCGCTCACTGGTCGGCAACTACATCACCTCGCTGGAGATGGCCGGCTGCTCGGTCACGCTCCTGAAGGTGGACGACGAACTGGTACGTCTCTGGGACGCACCGGTGAACACCCCCGGCCTACGCTGGAACGCGTGAGCATGGGAGTCGATTCTTTCGTCAGCTGGTTGCGTGACAGCGCTCAGAGTCTGCACGAGCAGGCGTCGTACCTGACCGAGCTGGATTCGGCGATCGGGGATGCCGATCACGGCGCGAACATGGATCGCGGGTTCCAGGCGGTGGTCGGGGTGCTGGACGAGACGTCGTTCGACAGCGCCGACGAGCTGCTGAAGAAGGCCGGAATGACGTTGGTCAGCAAGGTCGGCGGGGCCAGCGGGCCGCTGTACGGGACGTTCTTCCTGCGGTTCGGGACCGCGCTCGCCGGGGCCGACCTGACGCCCGAGACGATCGGGAAGGGGCTGCACGCCGGGGTCGAAGGAGTGCTTGCCCGCGGCAAGGCGGAGCTCGGCGACAAGACCATGTACGACGCCTGGGCGCCCGCGCTGGACGCGTACGACGCCGCGGTGGCGGGCGGATCGGATCTCGGTACGGCGTTGACCGCTGCCGCCGAGGCCGCTGCGAAGGGCCGGGACGCGACGATCCCGCTGGTCGCACGGAAGGGCCGCGCGAGCTACCTGGGTGAACGCAGCGCCGGCCATCAAGATCCCGGCGCGACCAGTACGACACTGATCTTGGAGTCCGCGGCCCGAACACTGTCATGATCGGGATTGTGGTGGTGTCGCACAGCCGCGCGCTGGCCGATGCAGCGGTCGGGCTCGCCGCGGAAATGGTTGCCGAGGACAAGCGTCCGGTGATCGCGGTCGCCGCGGGACTGGACGCGACGACCTTCGGGACCGATGCGATGGCGGTCTCGGAGGCTATTGGTACTGCGGACAGTCCGGACGGCGTCCTGGTGCTGCTCGATCTGGGGAGTGCGGTGCTGAGCGCCGAGATGGCGCTGGAGTTCGTCGATCCTGATCTGGCTGGGCGGGTGCGGCTGACGAGTGCGCCGCTGGTCGAGGGCCTGGTGGCGGCGGTTGTCACCGCGTCGACCGATGCGTCGCTGGATGCGGTCGCCGCGGAGGCCGAGCGGGGGCTGGCCGGTAAGCAGGATCACCTTGGCGTCGCGACCGCGGACACCGCTTCGGTTGTTGAGGCGGATCGCACCGTCGAGGTTGTTGTCGGCAACGAGCACGGCCTGCACGCGCGGCCGGCGGCGCGGTTGGTGGGTCTCGTCAACAGGTTCGACGCGGTCGTGACGCTCACCGATCTGGATACCGGTAAGGGGCCCGTCGACGCGGGCAGTTTGAGCATGGTCGCGACGTTGAACGCGCAGCAGGGGCACCGGGTGCGGGTGGGTGCGAGCGGTCCGCAGGCGGCCGAGGCGCTGGCGGCAGTCGAGGAGCTGGCGCAACAGAACTTCGGCGACGGGCCTGGCGGCGCGGGTAGTGGCGATCGCTTGGGGCCTGCCGGTGGGGGTAGTTCGGTGGGGTCGCAGGTCGGCTCGGCTGCTGGTGGGTCGGGGCTTGATGTGGCGATCGGGCCGGCGGTTCTTGCGGGGGCTCAGGTCGAGCTGGGTGATTATGTTGCCGGGGACAACGAGCTCGCGAGGCTGGACGACGCGCTCGCGACCGCGGGCGACCAGCTCCGGGAACTGCGGGACGTGCACGGCGAGATCTTCGCGGCGCATCTCGCCTTGCTGGGCGATCGCAAGGTGCTGGACGACGTACGTGCTTCGATCGCGGCCGACGCATCGGCCCCGGTCGCGTGGCAGCAGGTGTACGACGAGCTGGCGGCCACCTTCGAACGGCTCGATGACGCGTACCAGCGCGAGCGGGCGCAGGACGTCCGTGCAGTGCGGGATCGCGTACTGCGACTGCTGGTCGGAGCGACCTACGAAGCGCCGACGGACGGCATCCTCGTCGTACCGGAGCTGGATGCGGCGACCGCTGCCACTCTCGACGCGATCCGGATCGTGGGCATCGCCGTACGGGCGGCCGGGACGACCGGGCACGGTGTGATCGTGGCTCGGTCGCGGGGGATCCCGTTGATCACCGGGATTGGAGACGTCGACGTGCCGCCCGGCGCGATCGTTTCGTTCGACGCTCGGACCGGGTCGTTCGAGGTCGCGCCGGACGAGGAGAGGGTCCGCGCGACGATCGCCGAGCGCCAGGGCGAGCGCGCGCAGGCAATCGCGGACGCCGACCGGCCCGCCACCAGCATCGACGGCCGGACGATCGACGTGCTCGTGAACGTCGGCGTCATCCAGGATGCCGTCGACGCGCATGGTGCGGACGGGTCCGGGCTGGTGCGGACAGAGGTGCTCTTCGGGGATCGTCGTACGGCGCCGACCGTCGACGAGCAGGTCGACGCGTTCCGCGCGATCGCACGAGCCCTCGGCGGTAAGCCCATCACGATCCGGACCTGGGACATCGGCGGCGACAAGCCGCTCCCGTTCCTCCCGCAGGACCGCGAGGCGAACCCGTTCCTCGGCGAACGCGGTCTTCGCGTGTTCCGCCGTCGTCCCGAACTGCTCCGCGATCAGCTCGAAGCGGTCCGGCGTACGGCGGCCGAAACCCCTGTGCACGTGATGTTCCCGATGGTGACGACCGCCGACGAGGTCGCGTGGGCGTTGCAGGAGCTCGGCCCGCGTGACGGGCTCGAGGTCGGCATCATGGTCGAGGTCCCCGCGGCAGCGTTGCGGGTCGGCAGTCTCGCGGCGGAACTCGACTTCGTCAGCATCGGCACCAACGACCTCACGCAGTACACGACGGCTGCCGACCGGACCAACGCCGCGGTCGCTCCGCTCGCGGACGGTCTCGATCCCGCCGTACTCCAGCTGATCGACCACGTCGTCCGCAACGCCGGCGTACGCGTCGCAGTGTGCGGGGACCTGGCCAGCGACCCGCAGTCCGCCGTACTGCTCGCTGCTCTCGGTGTGACCGAGCTGAGCGCTGTCGGACCACAGGTGCCGTTGGTGAAGGCCCAGCTACGGCAGGCCGACCTGGGACGGGTCGACACTGCCGCTGTGCTGGCGGCTCGCGACGCGGCTCAGGTGCGCGGGCTGCTGTAGTAGCGCAGCTCTACCAGGTTGAAGCCGGAGGTGCGCTCTGGCTTGACTGGGAGCGTGTAGCTCTCGCCAGGCTCGAGGTAGGTGACGTCCGGGCTGGCCAGGTCCAGGTCGACGACCAGGGCCGGGTAGGCGCCGGTGTGCCAGGTGTACGACTCGCCGGCCTCAGGGGTGACGTGCTGGACGCGCACGTCGTCCTCGTCGACAACTACCTTCGTGGGGATCTCACCGGCCTGCTCGAAACCTGCCTCGGCTGTGTCAACGCCGAAGTACGGGTCGCCGGAGGCCTCCTCGCCCAGGTCGAGCACCTCGATGAGGCGGTTGAGGTACAGCGCGTCGCCGTCGTTGGTGAGCATGTGCACCGGCGACACCGGGCGGTAGACCGATCCGCCGACCGTCTCGCTCAGCTCCCGCGCCGCACTGCCGTCCAGCCAGTCCATGTGGCAGGGCGAGGTCGAGAGGCACAGGACGACGTACGGGTTGTGGTGCAGGTGCCAGCCCTGGGCCTCACCGGGCTCCAGCTCCACCTCCCAGACACGGACGCGCGAGTTCTTCAGCAGCACGCGGGTCCCGATCTCACCGAGGACGACCTCCGTGCCGTCAGGGGCGGTGACAGTAGTACCGGCGGTCATGCGGTCTCCTCAATCGGTCGTTCCATCGCGACACCGGCGAGTGTGGTGCCGTCCGGCATCGGTAGCAGGGTGGACTGCACCTCGGTGAAGCCGAAAGCCTTGTAGAGCGGTACGCCGGGCAGCGTCGACATCAGTGCGAGCCGGGTGAACCCCTCCGCGCGGGCCGCCTCGGTGCACGCGGTCAGGATCGCCCGGCCGAGTCCACGCCGCGTCCAGTCCGCCCGGACGAACATCGCCCGGATGCGGGCCGGCTCCGTTGCAGGGTCCAGGAGCCGCTCGTCCGCTCCCGCAGTACTCGCGTTGAACAGCTTGTTCCGCCGGCTCCACCCACCACAGGCGACGACCTCACCACCCGCCTCGAGCACGTAGTAGGTGCCGTCGTCGATCAGCGCGGTGTCCAACGTGGTGATGTGCTCAGCCGCACTGGCTGTCTGCGCTGCGTCGTAGTACGCCGGAAACTGCGTCTCCACCGCAGCCCGAGCCAACTCAGCCACCGCAGCCCCATCCGCCACCACAGCCAACCGCAACACAGCCTCCACGCCCACAGGCTAGTTCACGCGTCAGCCGAGCCGCCACGCAGGCAGAACCCCCTCAATCACGCACAAACGGAGCCTTTCGGCGGGTTGTATATGCGTGGCGGTCCGCACGCGCGGTCATCGAACCCAAACAGAACGGTGCAGGAAGCTGCAATCTCAGTCACCGACATCAACTACCTCACCGGAGACGGTCCCAACCTTGGGACGCGGTGGTCCTGGTGCGGTAGGTCCACTCCTTGCCGTCTGGAGTGACCTGTGGGAACGACGTGACGCGTAGCCGCGCCGCACCCATCGGGATGAGCGTCACGGTCTCCACAGGTTCGTCTGACTTCGCTGGACCCGGTTGGAGCAGTCCCACCACGTCCTCGGTGTCTGTCTCCCACTGCGGGATCCGCCGGGCCAGCGTGGTGAGTGCGAGCGGCACTCCGTCCGTGGTGAAGGGGTTGTCGCCCGCCTCCCGTCGTACGACGTCGAATGACGCGTCGGCGACCAGACCGTAGTTCCACGGCGATTCCGGGTAGACGGAGAGCTCCGGCCACTCGTCTGTACCGCCGATGCGCTCGTAGCGTTCGTCGATCTGCAGCGAGTAGGTCAGCGGGCCGCGATCGACTGACACCGAGTGCTGGTTGTCGTCCCACACTCGCGTCGTGGTGCGCATCGGCAAGGTGAGCTCGACGCGATCGCCTGTGTGCCAGGTGCGGTCCAGCTTCATCCAGTCACCAGATGTCTGCACCTGTTGTCCGTTGACCTTCACGGATGCATCAGGAGCCCAGCCAGGACGCCTTAGATAGAAGGGGAATCGGACCGGTCGCTGCGTCTGCACCGTGAACGTAATGGTGTCCGAGAACGGGTACTCCGTGTCCTGGACGACACTGACCGTCTCACCCGCTCCGACTGTCGCGGTGACCTTGCTGGCGGCGTACATCGACGCAGCGAGACCGTTGTCCGTCGTGGCCAGCCAGAGCTCCTGCACGTAGTACGGCCAACCCATGCCGTAGTTGTGCGGGCAGCACCGGTACTGGTGTACGCCGTACTTGTACGACTGCATAGCGAACGGGTTCTCGAACTGCCCGTGCTTCGGCCGGTCGTCGAGCTGCACGCTGTTGGCACAGGTGATGTAGTGCACAACCTGCTGCTGGGGGTCGTACGACGCCGGCAGCGAGTTGAACGCCAGCTCCTCACATCTGTCCGCCCACGCAACGTCGCCCGTGAAGCGGGTGAGCAGCTCGCAGCTGTGCATCAACTCGACGATCCCGCACGTCTCGAACCCCTGTCGCGGGTCACCGAACCCGGGCCGCGAGTTCTCGTCGCCAGCGAACCCACCACCCGGGAACTGGCCGTACAAGCCCATGACCGTCGCATAGTTCCGGTACGTCGCCTCTCGGTGCTTGGCGTCTCCGGACAGCAGCCAGTACTGCAACGGCTCCCGAAACCCTTGCGCCAGGTTGACGTTGTGCCACGTAGGAACGCCGCCGACGTAGTCCGCGGACCCGTTGTGCATCTTCGTCACCAAGTCGAGCAGCCACTGCTCTCCGGTGCGGTTGTAGAGCCAGTAGGCACTGTCGATGTTGTCGCCCCAGCGGAACGCACCCCACGACCGGTTGAACACTTCCGGCGGCTGCGTGTTCTGGAACCGCAGGTACTTCGTCATGAACGGAATGACCCGCTCGTCGCCGGAGTACTCGTACCAGGATCGGAACGCGGCCAGCAGCGGCATACCCGGCCAGAAGTCCGGTCCGTTCTCCAGCGAGGTCCGCAGCCGCTCCGGGCCGAACCACCCGTCGGCTGCCTGGGTCGCGAGGATCCCGTCCATCCACCGCTGCGTCCTGGTCAGTACGCCACTGTCCCCGGTCACGTACCCGAGGTCACCGAAGCCCCGGAGCCAGTACGGCAGCTCCTCCCAGGCGTCCAGCGCCGGGTCGACCCAGCCGTTCTTCTCGTATACGAGGAAGTCCGAGATCTCGTCGTACCGGCCGCAGAGCCCGTCGACCTGCAACGCGAGCTGCTGCGCGAGCCAGCCGCGCGGCTCGATCGCACCGGGCGGAAGCTTCTGGAACGGGACCGGCTGGAGCGGAGCGCGCTGCGGGACGTAGTGCCCGCCGCGGCCGGCAGGTTCGGGCATGGCCATGGTTATCGGACCTTTCGGAGAGCGATCGACGGAAAAACCGCACACGTTTTCCGTGGATGACAACGTAGGACTGCCAACCGTGCCGGTCAAGCTCAAAGCGCAGGTCAGCGAGGTTGCCCAGGTGATCCTGCTAGGCTTCGCCGAACGACCGGAAGGAAACAAGGATGAAGAGGCCAGGCGTGCGGATGGCGGATGTCGCCGCGCTCGCCGGGGTGTCCGCCGGGACCGCGTCGAAGGCCCTCAACAACACCGGCCAGCTGAGCCAGGAGACCAGGGACCGGGTACGCCGGGCCGCGGCGACGCTAGGGTTCACGCCGGATGCCCGCGGCCGTGCGCTCTCGTCCGGCCGGACGTACACCGTGGCGCTGCTGACCACCGACAGCTCGGGCCGCTTCAGCATCCCGATCATGCGCGGCGTCGAGGACGTGCTGAGCGCGGGCGAGCTCGCAACCGTCCTCTGCGACACCCGCGACGACCCGCTACGCGAGCTGACCTACCTACGTTCTCTCGTCGCGCGCGGCGTCGACGGTATCGTCGTCACCGGCCGCCGGACCGAGCCGCGGCGGCGCATCGACGTACCGCTGCCTGTTGTCTACGCACTCGCCGCCTCCACCGACCCGGCGGACGCCTCGGTGATCGTCGACGACGCTGCCGGCGCGGCCGCGACAATCACCCATCTACAGGGTCTCGGCCGGACCCGGATCGCCCACATCACCGGCCCGGCCAACCACCGCTCCGCCGCCGAACGCGCCCAGGCCATCGCCTCCGCTCTCTGCACCGAGCCGCTCTACGGCGAGTGGAGCGAACGCTGGGGCCGCCAAGCCACTGATCTGGTACTGCGTCAGAACCCCGACGCGATCACCTGTGGCAGCGACCAGATCGCCCGCGGCGTCTGCGACCGCCTCCGCGAACTCGGCCACTCGGTACCCGAGGACATCGCGGTCACCGGCTACGACAACTGGCCCGTCATGGCGCTCGCCAGCCGCCCGCCGCTCACCACCGTCGACCTCCGCCTGGAAGACCTCGGCCGCCGCGCCGCCACGCTCCTGCTCGAAGCAATCGCCGGCAAACCACACCACGGCGTACTGCAACTCCCCACGCAACTGGTGACGCGCGAGTCGACCCTAGGAACCTGACTCCCGCCGCGGTTTAGAGGCCCACCGATACGCGTACACGACCCAAGCCACCGCAGGTACGCCGAAAATAGCCGCCGCAATCTCCCGCCCGAACACCAGGAACAGCAACCCAGCCAGCACAAACGGCACCGCCAACCACACGGCCCCGGCAAACGCCGCCCACCGCCACTTCCCAGCCTTCCGCGCCGGCGGCGTATACAACGAGGACACCGGCAACCCGGCCAGGGCGGGCTCCAGCTCCCCGTGCGTCACGGCACTGTTCACCAGGTCGACCCGCCGATGCAGCTCATCCTCGTCCAGCCGGCCGACGGCGAACTGCTCCGCCAACTCGTCGGTGGCGATCCGGCGTTCCTCATCGGTCAGCCGCACCTGAGCCATCCGCCGCCGTGCGGCGGCTGCCCGTGCCTCCTGGCCGGCAGCAGCAGCCAGCCCCATCAGATCGGACGGCTTCACCGGTCGCCGCTCCACCATCCGCCTCACCTCACCTCGTCCCTTCGAGTGTGCCAGACGGCCGCCAACCCGCAGGGGGGTCAGTTGAGGACGGACGGAAGGGTTGCCGTCCAGGCCTCGCGGAGTTCGGTGAGCGGGACCTCGAACTGGTCCTGGACGTCGAGGGTGTCGCCGGTGATGACACCGATCTTCGCGTGCGGGAAGCGGCGGGCGGTGCACATGTCGGTGAACCGCACCTCCTCGGTCCGCGGTACGGCGACGACCGCGCGGCCGGCCGACTCCGCGAACAGGAACAGGAACGGGTCCAGCCCGTCCGGCGCCCACACCCGCGCGCCGACGCCGCCACGCAGGGCGGACTCGACCAGCGTCTGGGCGACGCCGCCGTCGCTGATGTCGTGCGCCGCGTCGATCAGCCCGTCGCGGGACGCGTTGATCAGGATGTCGGCCAGCTGCTGCTCCGCCGCCAGGTCCACCGCCGGGGGCCGCCCGCCGAGGTGACCGTGGACGACGTGCGCCCACTCGGATCCGGACAGCTCCTCCTCGGTCTCACCGAGCAGGTACAGCTGGTGGCCCTCCATCTCGGCCGTGAACCCAATCGGCGTACGGCGGGTCACGTCGTCGATCACGCCGAGCACACCGACCACCGGGGTCGGCAGGATCGCGGTCTCGCCGGTCTGGTTGTAGAACGACACGTTCCCACCGGTGACCGGGATGCCGAGCTCCTTGCACCCGTCGACCAGGCCGCGGATCGCCTCGGTGAACTGCCACATCACCGCCGGGTCCTCCGGCGAGCCGAAGTTCAGGCAGTCGGTGACCGCGACCGGGCGGGCGCCGGTGGTCGCGACGTTGCGGAACGACTCGGCGAGCGCGAGCTTGGCGCCGGTGTACGGGTCGAGCTTGGCGAACCGGCCGTTGCAGTCGGTCGACACCGCGACGCCGAGGCCGCTGGTCTCGTCGACCCGGATCATCCCGCTGTCCTCTGGCTGCGCGAGCACCGAGTTGCCGAGCACGTAGCGGTCGTACTGGTCCGTCACCCAGGACTTGTCACAGAGGTTGGGCGAGGCGACCAGCGTGAGCAGCGTGTCCCGCAGCTCCGCGCCACTGCTTGCCCGCGGCAACTTCTCGGCGCCGTCCGCTTGCAACTCGTCCTGCCACGACGGCCGCTCGTACGGGCGGTTGTACACCGGGCCCTCGTGCGCAACGGTCTCCGGCAGTACGTCGACAACGCGCTCACCGTGCCAGTCGATCTCCAGCCGGCCGGTGTCGGTCACCTCACCGATCACGTCGGCCTGAACGTCCCATTTCTCGCAGATCTTCAGGAACGCCTCGACGTTCTCAGGGGTGACGCAGGCCATCATGCGTTCCTGCGACTCGCTCATCAGGATCTCTTCGGGCGACAGCGAGGCATCCCGCAGCGGCACCTTGTCCAGCGACACCCGCATGCCGCCGTCGCCCGCACTGGCGAGCTCGGAGGTCGCACACGACAGTCCGCCGCCGCCCAGGTCCTGAATGCCCTCGACAACATGAGCGGCGAACAGCTCGAGCGTGCACTCGATCAGCAGCTTCTCCATGAACGGGTCGCCGACCTGGACCGCGGGCCGCTTGGTCGGGCCGCCCTCAGCAAAGGTCTCCGACGCCAGCACGGACACTCCGCCGATCCCGTCGCCGCCGGTCTTGGCGCCGTACAGGATCATCTGGTTGCCGACACCGGTCGCGTTCGCGAGGTGCAGGTCCTCGTGCCGCATCACGCCGATGCAGAGCGCGTTCACCAGCGGGTTGCCCAGGTACGTCGGGTCGAAGACGACCTCGCCGCCGATGTTCGGGAGCCCCAGGCTGTTCCCGTAGCCGCCGACGCCGGACACGATTCCCGGCAGCACCCGCTTGGTGTCCGGAGCGTCCAGCGGACCGAACCGCAGCGGGTCCATCACCGCGACCGGGCGGGCGCCCATCGCGATGATGTCGCGGACGATGCCGCCGACCCCGGTCGCCGCGCCCTGGTACGGCTCGACGTACGACGGGTGGTTGTGCGACTCGACCTTGAACGTGACGGCGTACCCCTCGCCGATGTCGATGACGCCGGCGTTCTCACCGATCCCGGCCAGCATCTTCCCGGCCGGTGTCTCCTGCGGGATCTCGCCGAAGCGCTTCAGGTGAACCTTGGAGGACTTGTACGAGCAGTGCTCGCTCCACATCACCGAGTACATCGCCAGCTCGCAGCTGGTCGGGCGCCGCCCGAGGATGTCCCGGATCCGCTGGTACTCGTCCGGCTTCAGTCCGAGCTCAGCCCACGGCTGCTCGACATCCGGGGTGCTGGTGGCGTTACTAACGGTGTCGGTAGACACTTCAGGACTCCTGCACTAGGTGGGACTCAGGTAAAACGGTAGCGGGCTGAGTGGAGACCATCAGATGGGCTACCAGCAGCGGGAGGGCGAAACCGATCATGATCGCGGGTAGGGCGATGCCGGCGTCGTTGAGCAGCCCGCCGACCAGACCACAGACCGACATCGCGATCAGGGCCGGACGAATCATCGGGAAGCTGCCGTAGAAGTCTCGGTAGGACTGCGAGGGCACCCGGTCCGGGAAGACCGTGGCGAACATGCACGCGAGTACGGCGATCAGCATCAGCCAGCCGACCGGACTGCTGAAGAACATGACGGCCATCTGTAGCTTGCGGATGAACACGTCACTGACCTGCTCGTCGAGCAGACGCGCAAAGAACGTGCCGAAGTGGCTGCGCTGCTCTGCAGGACGCAGGTAGTCGAGGAAGGCAACCGCGGTGACGGCAAGCAGACCAGCCACTCCTACTGCGATCAGTGCGCGGAGCGAGATGCTCCCCCGCCACGTCAGCCACGCCATGAGCAGTACAGCCGGGACGAGCGCGATGATGCCACCGAAATCGGTCCCCCAACCCGGCTTACCGTCTACGACGATCGCAGCACCACCGATGATCAGTACGGCGATCGCAGCCTGCACCCCGCTCTTGTCGAGCAGCTTCTGCGCGGCCCACCCGGCGGTGACGAGCGCACCGACCGCAAGGGCCGCGAAGGTCGAGTTACCGAAGCCGTAGAACCGTCCGCCGATCACAGGTCCGTCGGCGTACATGCTGCCGAGCTGCATCGGCGTCCCGAGCACACCGTCGACCAGCAGGAGCAAGTACGCCCCCAGCGCCAGCCCGAGGAACGCCCACCTCTTCAAGACCAGTACTGCGATCGCTGCGGACAGCACGCTGATACCGATCGTCACGGCGTACAAGGAGAACCCGGGCGACGGCCAGCGCCACCAGACGGTCGCCTGTGCCAGGAAGACCGCGATGTAGAACCCGCCTTGCGTCAGCAACGTGAAGACCGCGGTACGGCGGGACGCGGGCGAGCGGCGGATCAAGAACCACAGCAGTGCGAGTACTTCGGCGCCGACGATCGTGAGCGCTACCGAGAACAGCACCGGTCGCGGCTGCTCGTACCGCTGGTTGGCGTCGAGGCGGTCCTCGATCACCGCGGCCGCGTTGGTGTGTACCTTGCCGGTGGAGCGGAGCTCCGTACCGTCCAGCGGACCCGCGGTCTCAGCGCCGGCCGGATCGACCGACTGCGCCCGCCCACGCAGGATTGTGGCGGTCAGATCGGTCAGCTGGATCAGACCGGGCCGACGGGTCGAGTCACTGGTCAGCCAGCGCGCACCGTCGTCCGGCGGCAACTGCATGGCGACCAGGGTCTGCTTGTGAGCGTCGTACGTCTCCTGGCTGACGCCGGCGAGCACCACCCAGCCACCGGCAGCACGGGCCTGCCCGACCAGGTCAGCGACGCGGGCAAGCGCCTCAGCCCGGCCCTCGCGCAGCGGGAGGACCCCGGCGTCGATGATTGCGTCACCGCAGCCGGCGCTCGCCAGCCGTTGCGGATCCACGTCGGCGGACCAGTTCGCCACAGTGCCGTCCGGCTTCGCGACCGCGATCGCCGCACCCGGACCGAACCCGCAGACGTTGTTACGGCTCACGCCGAGGCGGCCGATCGGCGCCCCGGTGTGGTGCTCGGCCTGGCGGTCGACGTACGTCTGCCAGTCGCTCACCTTGCCGTTGGTCACCGCAGGCAGGTCACCGCAGGACTGGTCGGGAACACTCCCCCACGCCCGGGTGCCCGCGCTGATCGTCAGCCAGCCGTCGATCGGGCAGGTGTGTGGGCCGGCCGTCTTCACCGACATCGAGCCGACGTTCGACTGGTTCACCAGCGCGGTCAGCTCCGGCGAGGCGTTGACGTCGCCCCAGGTCAGGCCGGAGACGCCGATCACCACGACCTTGGCGAACAGACCAGTAGGCTGCGCGGCCGCCGTACCGCTGCTCAGGAGCAGGACCGCCGCCGTCAGCAGGATGGCGCGAACCAGCCCGGTGAACCTCATCAGGAGGCGACGACGGCCTTCAGCACCGAGGTGAAGAAGCCCAGGCCGTCCGTGGTCGGGCCGGTCAGTGTCTCGACGGCGTGCTCCGGGTGCGGCATCAGGCCGACCACGTTGCCGCGCTCGTTGGTGATGCCGGCGATGTCGCGGTACGAGCCGTTCGGGTTGCCCAGGTAGCGGGCCACCACCCGGCCCTCGCCCTCCAGCCGGTCCAGCGTCGCCTCGTCGGCGACGAACGAACCGTCCTGGTTCTTCAGCACGATGGTGATCTCGTGGTTGGCGTCGTAGTCGCTGGTCCAGGCGGTGCTGTTGTTCTCGATCCGCAGCGTCTGGTCCTTGCAGACGAACTTGCGGTGGTGGTTCTTGATCAGCGCGCCGGGCAGCAGATGCGACTCGCACAGCACCTGGAAGCCGTTGCAGATACCGAGCACCGGCATCCCCTCGCCGGCCCGCTTGATGACGGTCTCCATCACCGGCGCGAACCGGGAGATGGCACCGGCGCGCAGGTAGTCGCCGTACGAGAAGCCGCCGGGCAGGACGACCGCGTCCACGCCGTGCAGGTCCTCGTCGCCGTGCCAGAGCGCGACCGCCTCGGCGCCGGCCACCGCCGCCGCGCGTCGGGCGTCGGCGTCGTCCAGCGAACCCGGGAAGGTGACGACCCCGATCTTCACTGTCCGTTCTCCACGTGCAGCGTGTAGTCCTCGATCACCGGGTTGGCCAGCAGCGTGTCGGCGGCCTTCCGGATCTCGGCGACCTGCTCCTCGGTCGCCTCACCGTCCAGGGTGATCTCGAAGCGCTTTCCCTGCCGTACGTCGGCCACGCCGACGAAGCCGAGCCGGCCGAACGCGCCGCGCACCGCCTTGCCCTGCGGGTCGAGGATCTCGGGCTTGAGCATGACGTCGACGACAACGCGAGCCACTGACTACTCCAGGTTCGTTGCGGGGTGACGCCTGAATCCTACCGACCCCGGCGTGGATTCCTGCATCCTGGACTATTCACTGAGTACATACACGCGATGTATAGTTCTGGTCATGGCCACTGCTGAGCTCGTCCTCGGGCTGCTGTCCGCCGGCCCGGCGCACGGGTACGACGTGAAGCGCGGCCATGACGCCTGGTTCCCGGACAGCCGGCCGCTCGCCTTCGGACAGGTGTACACGACACTCGGGCGACTGGAGCGGGACGGACTGGTCGAGGTGGTCGACAAGACCTCCGGCGGCGGACCGGACCGGACGGTCTACGGGCTGACGAACAAGGGCCGCGACCACCTGAGCGACTGGCTCAACGATCCGGTGCCACCGGCCTGGGGAAGTGCCGACGAGGTACTGCGCAAGCTCGTGGCAGCGATCCGGACCGGAGGCGACGCGGTGGGGTTCCTCGCCCGCCAGCGCGCCAGTCACCTGCGCCGGATCCGTGAGCTGCGGGAGACCCCGGCCGACAACGACCCGACCTCACCACTGGTCCGCGAGTACATCGTGGCCCATCTGGACGCCGATCTACGCTGGCTGGACGGCGCACTGGACCGCATCTCCGAGCAGAGGGGGGCTCGCTGATGAATGCTGCTCTGGAACTGGAACGAATCGAGTACGCCTACCGACGGAACACGGCGCTCCGCGGCGTCAGCCTGCACCTCAAGCCGGGCGAGGTCGTGGCAGTGACCGGTGCGAGCGGATGCGGCAAGTCGACGCTGCTGCACTGCGCGGCCGGCATCCTCACTCCGGACTCCGGTGCTGTGCACGTGGACGGTCAGGACCTGGCTGCTCTGCCGGAAGAGCAGCGTGCGGCGCTCCGCCGTACGAAGGTCGGCATCGTGCTGCAGTTCGGGCAACTGGTGCCGGACCTGCCACTGGTCGACAACGTGGCGCTGCCGCTCCTGCTGGGTGGCCATGAGCGCGGGGAGGCACACCAGGCCGCGATGAACTGGCTGGACCAAGTAGGCATTGCCGACGACGCCGACGCGGTGCCCGGCGAGCTGTCCGGCGGCCAGACGCAGCGTGCAGCAGTAGCGCGCGCACTGGTCACCGGACCGTCCGTCGTACTGGCTGACGAGCCCACCGGCAGTCTGGACAGTCGGGCCGGCCAGGAGCTGCTCGACGTACTGCTGGAGGCTGCCCGCTACCGGGGTGCCGCTCTGCTGATGGTGACGCACGACAACCTGGTCGCCGCGTCAGCAGACCGCGAGATCAGGCTGCGCGACGGCCTGATCCAGCACGAGGTGTCGCTCTGATGACGCTCGAGACACTGGTGCAGCTAGCGCGGTCACGGACCCCGGCGGACCGTAGCCGGGTTCAGCTGGCCACTGCTGCGCTCGCACTCAGTGGAGCCCTGCTGCTCGGCGCACTGCGCATCGTCCGCCTGGGGAAGGGTGAGCTGGGCAACGATGTCTACAGCAACTACATCGCCGAGAGCGGCCTCCGCTCCGGACTGATCGCGATCCTGATCATCCTGGCCGCCCTCACCGGAGGCCTGGCGGTCCAAGCCTTACGACTGGGTACGGCGGCCCGCGAACGGCGACTGACTGCGCTACGACTGGCAGGTGCCTCCCGCAAGCAGCTACGCCAGCTGACCGTCACCGACGCGGCCATTGCCGGTCTGGCCGGTGGACTGCTCGCTGGACCTGCCTACCTGGTCCTCAGCCTGCTGTTCGGTGCGCTACCCCTTATGGCCCGGGTCCTGCCCGGTGCAGAGCTGATGGACGCGGCTCTGTGGGTTCCTGTGGTGGTGATGATGACGGCAGCCGGTGCGTTGATCGGCAGCCTTCTGCACCGAGACGGTCCAGAGTCGCGGCAACCACAGTCCGCGACGCAGCGTCGTACCGGCATCATCGCTGGACCTGTACTGATCGCGCTCGGCCTGCTCGCCTCGCCGTACATGGGGTACGTGGCATCCACGATCCTGCTCGCCGGCCTGGCGCTGTTCTTCCTCAGCACCTCAGGAGTCTGGATCCGCGGGCTGGGGCGGCGGCTGCAGCGGTCCGGCGACCCTGCCAACCTGCTCACCGGTCTCCGGCTGGCGACCGACTCCCGGCCCGCCTCCCGGATCTGCATGCTGCTGGGCTGCTGCGGTTTCCTCGTCGGCACCTTGGCCAACGGGATCGCCGGCGTCCAGGTCGACGACAACCTGGGCGGTACCACCGCGTTCTACAGCACCGGTTTCGGTCTGACGATCGCCGGACTCGTCCTGGTCGCGCTGACCGCCATGGCCGCGTTGATCGTCGGTGTCGCCGACCAACTGGTCGACCAGCGCCGCCAGTTCGCCAGCCTGACCGCACTGGGCGTCGACCTCCCGTTCCTCCGCCGAGTCATCCGCCGCCAACTGACCGCGGTCGCTGCTCCCGCACTGGCCGCCGGTCTGCTGTTCGGCACGGTGATCGGCATCAACCGAGTAGCCGGTGGCGCGGTCGGGCCGTTCGAGCCCGGCACACTGCTGCTCGCGGCGATCCTGACGATCGCGGGCTGGCTGCTCGGTCACCTCGGCGGCACCGCCGCCGGTTTTCTGCTTCGCAACCAACTGCGGGACGCACTCGATCCCGAGAATCTGAGGGCCGCCTGATGAGCTCGATACCACTGGCAGTCCGACCCGCGTTGCTGCTCGGGGTGCCGAACCGGATCACGCTGGCCCGGACCGTGATCGCGATGGCGGTCGCGACGTACGCGTTCCGCACCGGCGATCTGCTCTGGCTGGTGATCGGGTACGTCGCCTACTGGTTCGGCGACAGCCTCGACGGCTGGGTGGCGCGCCGGCGGAACGAGGAGTCGCTGTCCGGTGCGGTGTTCGACATCGTCTGCGACCGGGCCTGCTCGTTCCTGCTGGCGGCCGCGTTCATGGCGACGTACCCGGACACGATCGGGCCGCTGGCGATCTACCTGGCGCAGTTCGGCGTACTGGACACCATGCTGACGTTCTCGTTCCTGCTCTGGCCGTGGATGCTCAGCCCGAACTACTTCTACAAGGTGGACCGGCCGATCTACGTCTGGAACTGGTCGAAGCCGGCCAAGGCGCTGAACACCGGCGCCGTGGTGGTCTCGCTGGTCGTCGCCGGGCAGACCGGTGCGCACTGGCTGCCGTACGTCGTCGCGGTCGCGGCCCTTGCGGTCAAGGTCGTCTCGTCGTACCGGCTGATCCAGATCCTCTGCGGCCGCACGGCCGCCGCCCCGGGTGAGGGACGATGACGGGGTGGACCCTGAACCACCCCTGGAAGGGGGCCTGAGTTCCGTGGCAACAGGGGGGATGGCGCTTAGCCTCGGTGTCATGTGGGTGTGGCAACTGGCACTGGCGGTGGGCTTCGGCATCGGCTCCGCCGTCATACCGTTCGTGAACGCGGAGGCGTACGTCCTCGCGCTCGGCGCCACGCATGCCCTGAACCCGGTGGTCGCCGCGATCGGCGTCGCGATCGGCCAGACCATCGGCAAGGTCGGGATGTTCCTGGCCGTGCGCCACCGGCCCGGCTACGCGGCCAGTAAGGCCAAGAAGGAGCCCAGGCCGGTCAACCTGGACACCCGCTGGGGCCGCTTCGTGCAGTGGAACCGCGACCTCAGCAAACGCCTCCTGGACGCCATGAGCGACAGCCGCTGGGGCGCGCCGGTCACGCTGCTGAGCGCGTTCGTCGGCATCCCGCCGCTGTACGGCGTGGCGCTCATCGGTGGCGCCTCGCGGATGCGGACCGTCGTCTTCGCGCTGTCGGTCCTGGTCGGCCGCAGCGGCCGCTTCGTCCTGCTCGCGCTGGGCGTGGGGCTCTTCTAGGCCTCGAACTTCAGCCCGGTCAGCTGCTCGTACGCCGCGATGTACGACGTCCTGGTCCGCTCGACGACCTCGTCGGTCAACGGCGGCGGCGCCTCACCGGACGTGCGGTCCCAGCCTGACTCGAACTGCAGCCAGTCCCGCACGATCTGCTTGTCGTACGACGGTTGCGGCTTGCCCGGCGCCCACTGGTCGGCCGGCCAGAAGCGGCTCGAGTCCGGTGTCAGCACCTCGTCGGCCAGCACGAGCGTCCCGTCCGCGCGGGCGCCGAACTCGAACTTCGTGTCGGCCAGGATGATCCCGCGCTCCTCGGCCATCGCCCGCGCCGTCGTGTAGATCTCGAGCGTGGCGTCCCGCAGGGCAGCCGCGGTGTCCGCGCCGACGGTCGCGACCACCACGTCGTACGACACGTTCTCGTCGTGCTCGCCGAGGTCGGCCTTCGTGGCCGGCGTGAAGATCGGGGTGCCGAAGCGCGAGCCCTCGACCAGACCGCCCGGCAGCGGGATCCCGCAGACCGCGCCGGTGGCGTTGTAGTCGAGCAGGCCGGTGCCGCTCAGGTACCCGCGGGCCACGCACTCCACCGGGTAGATCGCGAGCTTCTCGCACACCACGGCCCGTCCGGCGACCTCGGCCGGCACGTCCGTGGAGATGATGTGGTTCGGCACGTCCAGCTGCTCGAACCACCACAGGCTCATCGCGGTGAGCACCTTCCCCTTGTCGGGGATCACCGACTCCAGGATCCAGTCGAACGCGCTCATCCGGTCACTCGCGACCATCAGCAGGTCGCCGGACTCGAGCTCGTACAGGTCCCGGACCTTGCCGGAGTGGAGGTGCTTCGCACCGGGAATCTCAGGCGCCTGCGGAAGTGTGGTCACGGGCCCGATTGTTCCATCCGGCTACTTGCGGGCTCGCAGGGCCACCAGCTTCCCGCCGACGGTGAGCAAGGCGTCGCGGATCGTGCAGAGGATCGGACTGTCTGTCTGGTTCAGGCGGCCGACGCTGCGGGAGCGCTTCACCAGCTTGGTCGTCGCGGGCCGACGTTCGGCGTCGTACGCCGTCAGCGCCGCCGACAGATCGCTGGTCCGTCCGAGTTGCCGGGCTAGCGCACCGGCGTCCTCGATCGCGGAGCAGGCGCCGCGACCCAGGTTCGGCGTCATCGCGTGCGCCGCGTCGCCGAGCAGCACCACCCTGCCCTGCACGAACGGCACCAGCGGCACCGTCAGGTCGTAGATGTCGTTCTGCAGGATCTTCTCGCTGCCCGCGATCAACTGCGGCAACGGATCGTGCCAGCTCTCGAACACGGTCGGCGCACTCTTCGTGCCGGCCGGCTGGTTCGCGGTCGCGTACCAGTAGAACCGCCCGTCGATCAGCCGCGCGAACCCGAACAGTTGCCCGCGGCCCCAAGTCTCGCCACCACCGTCGTCGAGGTCCATGTCCGCGATCCCGCGGTACGCCGTGAACCCGGAGTACCGCGGCCCTTTGTACTGCGGATACATCGCTCCCCGCACCGCGCTCCGGATCCCGTCCGCGGCCACCAGGAGATCCGCCCGCAGCTCACCGTTGACCGTGACCCCGTCCGCGTCCTGCGTCACCGTCCGTACGTCGTACCCGGTCCGGACCGTCACCGCCGGACCGAACTCGGCCGTGATCAGGTCGTGGAGCTGCGCGCGATGGATCATCACCGGCAACTCCATGCCGAGATCGGCCGCGCTGACCACCCAGCGACCGTCGGGCTTGCGTATCCCGGCCGGCTTGGACTGCACCGACGCCTTCTCGACGCCCTTGACCCCGAGCTCCTCGAGCACGGCGACCGCCGACGGCCAGACCGAGATGCCGGCCCCGACCTCACCCAGCTCCGGAGCGCGCTCCAGGACTGTGACCTGCCGGCCACACCGTTGCAGCGCGACAGCAGCGATAACCCCTCCGATACCCGCCCCGACCACGATCGCCGTACTCATGATCTCGACTCTACATCTGTAGAGTTCGGTTGGGAAGTGCGAGACTGTGCCATGTGACGAAAGAGGTTCCGCGGGGTGCGGATCGGCAGGACGCCATCGCGGACGCGGCGATCCATCTCGTCGCGACCCGCGGGCTGCGCGGCCTGACGCACCGCGCCGTCGACGCCGAAGCGGGCCTGCCGCCGGGCTCCACGTCGTACTACCTGCGGACGCGGAACGCCTTACTGACCGCATGCGTGCGCCGGATGCTCACCCGGGACGTGGCCGGGATGCCGCCACCCGGAGCGGATCCGCTCGAACTGATGGTGGCCATGACGGTCGGACTCGCGCAGGCGCGGCCGGACGATCTGGTCGCGCGGTACGAGTTGTCGCTGGAAGCGAGCCGTCAGCCGGAGCTCCGGGCCACGATCGACGAGGGCGGGCGGCAGTTGCGGGCGATGCTCGCACAGTTGCTGGCCGAGCTCGACGTACCCGAGCCGGAGGCGGCGGCGTGGCCGGCCGCCGCGATGATGGACGGACTGCTGTACGACCGGGTCGCCGGCGTCGGCACCACGCTCTCACCAGAAGCGTTCGAGGCCGCCGTACGACGCTCTGTCACGGCGCTGATCGCCGGACTCAGAGACGGTCCGTGACCGCGACGAAGGTGAAGTAACCGACGCCGAGCAGCATGCCCACGTGGCCTAGGACCGAAAGACCCGCGCCGGAGCCCCAGGCGTCACTCTGCGCATCCTCGGAGTGCTTCCCGGCGCTCGGCAGCCAACGGGCCAGAATCAACAATCCGATGACCGTCAGCAACCACCAGCCGACCAGCATCAGCAGAGCGATCTCGCGCCGACCGGTGATCAGGGCAACGACCCAGCCGATCAGCGTGATCACTCCGACCACGGTGTGCAACCGCAACAGCGTTGCGGAGTACCCATGCCGGCCGGCGCCGTGACCGGTGCCGTCGACAACAGTCCCGCCGAGCCGGACGCGCGTGATCAGTACGACGACCGCACCGAGCGCGGTCAGGAACCAGGTGACGTTCGACCATTCCACGCACCGTTCCTACCCCACCCCACGACCCGACGAACCATTCCGCGTGTCGTCCCACCCATCTCCCCCACCAACTTTGTGCACCCACCAACCACTTTTCAGCCTCCGAGATGGTTGATGGGTGCCCAAAGCCGCCGGTACGGCGAGGCCCGGCGGGCCGAGTGTCCGCTCGGGGCCCGCCGGGCTGAGTGGGGCGCGCGAGGGTCAGCTGGTTCGCGTTTGGCCCGGGACCTGCTGCGTGCCGCTGCCTTGCTGCGTACCCTGCCCCTGCTGAGTTCCCTGGCCTTGCTGGGTTCCCTGGCCTTGACCTTGGCCGGGGAGTGTGCCCTGGCCGGTGCCTTGGCCGTTGCCCTGGGGGAAGCCGCCGCGGAAGCCGCCGCCGGGGCCGCCGACCTGGCCCTGCTGGTTGCTGGTGCCGTCCCACGAGTGCCCGACCGCCATGCCGCCGAGGAAGGCCAGCACGGCGAGAACCGAACCGGCGCCGGCGAGCACCAGATTGCTCGGCCGCCCACCACCCTTCACAACCTCAGGCTGCTGCGGTGCAGGCTGCTGCGCAGCGGGGTTCTGCGCTGCCGGGTTCGGGGTGGCCGGGTTGTTCTGGGCGGCCTGCGCCGCCTGGAACTGGGCTTCTGCGGACTGTGTCATATTCATGCTCCTGTTCCGGTGGAAAGGTCGTACACGGTGGTGCTGCCGACGGTCTGGGCCGTGAAGTTCTCGCTGACCCAGGTGGCGATCTCGCTGGAGGTGCCGTCGCGGCCGCCCATCCGGCCGCCACCGTCGCCACCGCTGCCGATGAAGTAGTGAACCTTGCCCTGGGCAACCAGCTCTTTGAACTCGGCGAGCGACGGCGCCGGGTCGGTCCCGTTGAACCCGCCGATCGCCATGATCGGCTCGCCGGACGCGATCTGCACCGGCGCGGCCCCGTTCGCGGTGACTGCCGCGGCGGCCCAGGTGTAACCCTTCGCGCCCTGCTGCAGCAGCGTCACCAGCTCACTAGAGACTCCACTGATTCCGCCACCACCAAGGAATCCGCCCATACCGCCACCACCAGGCCCTTGCTGCTGCGTGGCACCAGTGCCTGTGCCCGGCTGTTGCGTCGTACCGGTGCCGGTCTGGCCTGGCGGCGTACCCGTCCGGCCGTCACCGCCCGTGCCACCGCGTCCGCCACCCATACCGCCCATGCGACCGGCACCCGCCGGTCCAGCGGACGGCAGCGCACCGGCGTGCGCCGTGTTGATCGTCGCGACCGAATACGCCGTCGGTCCGGCCAGCGCGCTCACCGTGAGCAGCGCCGCCGTGAACAACCCGGCCCGCCGAGCCGCCGTACGATGCATCTTCAACTCAGGCAGCAGCATCAGCAACCCGGCGGCCACCACACCGGTGGCCAGAATCACCCAGCGCAACCACGGCTGCCACGTCGGCGTCTGGTTCAGCAACGCGAAGCTCCACCCGGCCGTCAGCAGGATCCCGCCCGCCAACGTTGTCCGTGGCAACCATTCCGTACGCCGCTTCCAGAGGGTCGACATCGCCGCACCCATCAGCGCACCGATCGCCGGCGCCAGCGCGATCATGTAGTAGCTGTGGATGATGCCCTGCATGTAGCTGAAGGTCAGGCCGGTACCGAGCAGCCAGCCGCCCCACAGAATGGCGAACGCCCGGGTCCGGTCGGTCCGCGCAGCCTTGCCCGCGGCAACGACCAGCACGATCGTCGAGAGCAGCGCGGCCGGGAGCAGCCAGGAGATCTGTGACCCGAACTCACCACTGAACAAGCGCTGCACCCCGGTCGCACCACCCCACATGGCACCGCCGCCGCCACCGCCACCGCCGACCGAGCCGGTCTCGTTGCCGGTCAACCGGCCGAGGCCGTTGTAGCCGAGGGTCAGTTCGAGAATGCTGTTGTTCTGCGAGCCACCGATGTACGGGCGCGCCGACGCCGGTATCAGCTCGACGATCGCGATCCACCAGCCCGCACTGACGATCAGCGAGACCAGCGCGAGCACACTGTGCAGTAGACGCTTGCCCAGCTTGGGCTTTCCGGCGACCAGGTACGCCAGGCCGAACGCCGGCAGGATCAGGAACGCCTGCATCATCTTGGTCAGGAACCCGAAACCGACCAGCGCACCGGCCAGAATCATCCACCGCGCCGCGTGCTTCTCGGAGTCGATCGCCCGCGTCACCGCCCACGCACCGGCGCACAGCAGCAGGATCAGCAGCGCGTCCGGGTTGTTGAACCGGAACATCAGGACGGCGACCGGCGTCAGCGCGAGGACCGCCCCGGCCAGCAGCCCGGCGTTCGCGGAGAACCACCGGCGCACCGAGACGTACACGAACCCGACACTCGCGACGCCCATCAGCGCCTCGGGGATCAGCATGCTCCAGGTGTTGAACCCGAAGATCCGCCCGGAAAGACCCATCACCCACAGTGCGGCCGGCGGCTTGTCCACGGTGATGAAGCTCGACGCGTCGAACGACCCGAAGAACCAGGCCTTCCAGCTCTTCGACCCGGCCTGGACCGCGGCCGCGTAGAACTCGTTCGCGTAGCCGTTCTTGGACAGGCCCCACAGGTACGCGATCGCGGTCAGCGCCAGCAGCCCGCCGTACAGGACCTTGTCCTTTCCGAGCGTGTACTGCGTACTGATCGCCCGAGGTCTGCTCGCCTCGACGGGATCGGTCAGTGTTGCCATGTCAATTGCTCCGGGTGTTTTCGAGAACCGCCGGGGGTTCGAAGGTGGGGATGGTGGGTGCGTCGTCGTCGAAGACCCAGGCCTGGAAGAGGCTGAACCGGACGATGGTCGCGGCCAGGTTCGCGACGGTCAGGACGGTGATCTCGACCGCCTGGTGCGGTGCGGAGACCGCGGTGTGCAACAGCCAGAGCGAGGCCGCGGTCAGGCTCCACCCGATTCCGAAGGTGACCAGCCCGCGCAAATGATGCCGCCAGCGGCCTTCCACGCCGCGCACGCCGAACGTGATGCGCCGGTTGAGCGCGGTGTTGCCGACCGCGGTGATCAACAGCGCCAGCAGGTTCGCCACCTGGGCCGGCATGCCCTGGCGGAGGACGAGATAGAGCAGCGCGTACGCCGCCGTACTCAGCACTCCGACCGCGCAGAACCGCAGGACCCGCGCCGCCATCGCCGTGCGCGGATCGAGGATCCGCGGCCGGCCGTACTTCTGCCGGATCGGCTCCAGGTCGACGCGTCCACGTGCCAGATCGCGCATCAGCCGGGCGATCCCCCGCAGGTCCTCGCCCACCGTCTTCGCGATCGCGACCCGGGAGTCGAGGTCGTCGATCCAGTCCACCGGTACTTCGTGGATCCGCAGCCCGGCCTGTTCCGCGAGCACCAGCAACTCGGTGTCGAAGAACCAGCTGGTGTCCTCCACCAGCGGCAGCAGTTCGCGCGCCACGTCGGCGCGGATCGCCTTGAACCCGCACTGTGCGTCGGAGAAGTGCGCGCTCAACGTTGCTCGTAGCAACAGGTTGTACGAGCGCGAGATGAACTCCCGCTTCGGCCGCCGGACCACCCGGGAGCTCTTCGCCAACCGGGTGCCGATGGCAACGTCACTGTGCCCGGCCAGCAGCGGCGCCACCAGCGGGAGCAGGGCGTTCAGGTTGGTGGACAGGTCGACGTCCATGTAGGCGAGCACCTCGGCGGTGCTTGCGGACCAGACCTGTTTCAGCGCGCGGCCGCGCCCGGACTGCTCGAGCCGGACAACCCGGACCCCGGGCAGCTCGGCGGCGAGCAGCGTAGCGATCTCATATGTCGCGTCCGTACTTCCGTTGTCCGCGATGCAGACCTCGGCCGGAAACGGGAAAGCGGTGTCGAGGAACTCCCGCAACCGTCTGATATTCGGTCCGAGGTCGTTTTCCTCGTTCTTGACGGGTACGACGATCTCGACCCGAGGATGACCTGGAATCTGCATGTCACCGATGCTGTCCGGTGAACCTGAGTCAACCCCTCCGCGTGGCTGGCAGTTTCCTGGCAGTTACCGAGTGCGACGCAACCAGAGCAGCCCGAGCACCGGCAGCACCAGCGGCACGAAACCGTAGCCCTGCCCGAAGTGCGACCACACGGTCGCGTCCGGGAAATCGTCCGGTACGGCGTAACTGAACGCGCCGATCCCGATCACACCGACCAGCTCGATCGCGATCGCGGCGGTGGCGACCTTGCGCGACACCACGGTCGCCTTCGCCAGCGCGAACGTCGCGGCGCAATAGATGACCGCGGCAACGGCCGACAACAGGTACGCGATCGGGGCGTCGCCGAACTTCGTCGCGATCTGTACGCCGGCCCGCGCGGTCGCCGCCAGCGCGAACACGCCGTACACCGCGATCAGGATCCGGCCGGGCCCGTGCTTCGTGGCCGCTGGATCGGTCATCTCAGACCGCCCACAGGTCGTGCAGCCGCAGCTCGAGGATCGGGATCACCAGACAGGCGATCGCCAACGCGCCGGCGCCCCAGCGGCTGCTCTCCGCGAGCGCCCAGAACGCGCCGATCGGCAGGATGATCAGCGAGCCGATCAGGTACCCGATGAAGAACGGCCCGGACACATCGCGGTCGGTACCGGCGTACTGCGCGATCCCGACGACGAGTTGCGCGACCAGTCCGACCTCGATGACCCCGACCGCGCCCAGCACGGTCCAGTCGATCCGCTTGTCCCGGGCCGCCAGTACGACGGCGTACACCATCGCAAGCAGCGCCAACGCGACGAGAAACCAGGTGAGCGGTGCGAACACGAGTTAGAGGATGTCACCCGGGGTGTAGGCGGCTGCTTCGGGGTGGCGCTTGGCAAGTTCGTCGATCTTGGCGACGACCGCGGCGACCTGAGCGACGGCCGCGCCGGTGAAGGACAGCGGCTCGCCGACGATGCCGACGATCTGCTCCTCGGTCAGTCCGAGGCGGCCGTCGACGCCGAGGCGGTGGAACAGGTCGTTCGCCGCGAGACCCTTGCGCAGGTCGAGCGCGGTGGAGACAGCGTGCTCCTTGATCACCTCGTGCGCGGTCTCCCGGCCGACACCGTTCTTCACGGCAGCCATCAGCACCTTGGTCGTGGTCAGGAACGGCAGGTACCGCTCGAGCTCGCGCGACACCACGGCCGGATACACCCCGAACTCGTCCAGGACGGTCAGGAACGTCTCGAACAACCCGTCCAGCGCGAAGAACGCGTCCGGCAGCGCGACCCGGCGTACGACGGAACAGAAGACGTCGCCCTCGTTCCACTGGTTGCCGGCCAGCTCACCGGCCATCGACGCGTACCCACGCAGGATCACCGCGAGACCGTTGACCCGCTCGCAGGACCGGGTGTTCATCTTGTGCGGCATCGCCGAGGAGCCGACCTGGCCCTCCTTGAAACCTTCGGTGACGAGCTCGTGCCCGGCCATCAGCCGGATCGTGGTCGCCAGGCTCGACGGCCCCGCGGCCAACTGCACCAGCGCGGACACGACCTCGTAGTCGAGCGACCGCGGGTACACCTGGCCGACGCTCGTCAGCGTGTGGCTGAACCCGAGGTGCTGGGCGATGTCCTGCTCCAGCTCGTCCAGCTTGGCCGGGTCACCGCCGAACAGGTCCAGCATGTCCTGCGACGTACCCACCGGGCCTTTGATGCCGCGCAGCGGGTACCGCTCGATCAGCTCCTCGATCCGGGCGACCGCGACCAGCAGCTCGTCGGCAGCCGACGCGAACCGCTTGCCCAGCGTGGTCGCCTGCGCGGCCACGTTGTGCGAGCGCCCGGTCAGCACCAGCGCCGCGTGGTCGGCGGCCAGCTGGCCCAGCCGTACGGCGGTCGCCACCGCACGGTCCCGGACCAGCTCCAGGCCGGCGCGGATCTGGAGCTGCTCGACGTTCTCGGTCAGGTCACGACTCGTCATCCCCTTGTGGATGTGTTCGTGCCCGGCGAGCGCGCTGAACTCCTCGATCCGCGCCTTCACGTCGTGCCGCGTGACCCGCTCACGGTCCGCGATCGACGCCAGGTCGACCTGGTCGACCACGCGTTCGTAGTCCTCGACGACCCCGTCCGGAACCGCGACCCCGAGCCGGCTCTGGGCCTTCAGTACGGCGACCCAGAGCTTCCGCTCGAGCACGATCTTGTGCTCCGGTGACCACAGCTCCGCCATCGACTGACTGGCGTAGCGCGCGGCGAGAACGTTGGGGATCCGGGGTTTGGTCACGAACCCCATTCTCCCAGACGGCGACTACTTGACGGTCACCAGACCACAGAGCAGCGAACCGGACAGCGTGCACACCCGGTACGAGCCCGAGGGCAGATTCTTCGGCATGGCCAGCGTGTACGGACCGGCGCCCGTGTACGACGGGACCTCCATACCCATCTCACCCGTCATCCGGACCGCGTACGGCGTGGTCGGGTCGCCCGGGATCTTGGCGATCAGCGTGTACAGCGCGACGTCCGGCTTGGACGCCGAGGCCAGCGAGAAGGTCACGCCGCGGACCTGCTTGTCCGGGAACGAGGCGACGAACTGGCCGCCGGTGACCGAGGTGATCGTGGCCGCCGACTTCAGCCCCAGCGGGCCGGCCTTCTGGACCGCCGGCGCGGACGGCACCGACTCCACCGACGGCGGAACCACGGCGTTCGTGGGCACCGGGCTGTCGGCCACGGGGGTGTTGTTCGCCGCCGGTCGGAGCGTCGGGACGATCGCGACGGCGCCGACCACCGCGGCGGCACCGATCACGGTCAGACCGGCGGTCCGGCGGCGCTTGCGGGTCTTGGCCGTGGTCAGAACGGAGTCGAAGTCTCCGGCGGACTCGGCGGCGCGGCGGTCGGCCAGCGCCTGCAGGTCGTCCTGCAGATCAGGCATGGTCGTCACTCCTCAACAGCAATGAATCGGACAGGGTGTCCCGGGCGCGGGACAGGCGCGATTTGACCGTGCCTTCCGCGATTCCGAGCGTGTCCGCCACCTGAGCCACGCTCAGGTCACAGACGTAATGGAGGACGACGACCTGCCGGGTCGGCATCGGCAGGCCGGCGAGAGCCTGCTCGAGATCACCGGCGTACCGTTCGGCGGGGTCCGGGACGTGTTCGGCCGGCAGCCGGTGGAACAACTGCGTGAACCGATTGCCGTCCCGGTGCCTGTTCGCGGCCAGCCGCACGGCGACCAGGCGAACCCAGGCCTCCGGAGCGTCGTACCGCGACACCTTCTCCCAGCGGGGCACGAGCCGGACGAACGCCTCTTGGACAATGTCCTCGGCCTCGGCGCGTGACCCGGTCAGCAGCGAGATCACGCCCACCAGCCGCGGCTGATGGGCGCTGTAGAACTCTCGCAGCCCCTCCGTCTCCATACCCACCAACACCCCCGACTTCTCTGTCCGGTTCCATCGAACTTCGACTTTATCCGGAGCGGCCGTCGGGAGGGGAGGTCAGACGGTGATCTCGCCGCGCTCGGCCTTGAGGGCGATGTCGGTGCGGTGCTGCGAGCCCTTGATCCGGATCTGACTGACAGCGGCGTACGCGCGTTGGCGGGCCTCGGCGAGGTCCTTGCCGACGGCGCTCACCGCGAGCACGCGGCCGCCTGCCGTCACGAGCTCCTCGTCGTCGAGCGCCGTACCCGCGTGGAAGACGCGGACGTCGCCGCTCTCCGCCTGCTCGACGCCCGTGATCGCGTCGCCCTTGCGCGGGCTCGACGGGTACTTCTTCGCGGCGACGACCACCGCGACCGAGGACGCGTTCCGCCAGCTCAGGCCACCGTGGTCGGCGAGCTTGCCGGTCGCGGCGGCGTACAGCAGGCCGCCCAGCGGGGTCTTCAGCATCGGCAGCAGCGCCTGCGTCTCCGGGTCACCGAAGCGGCAGTTGAACTCGATCACGCGGACGCCACGTGACGTCAGCGCGAGACCGGCGTAC
Organism: Kribbella sp. NPDC055110; assembly: GCF_053607525.1. Lineage (NCBI taxonomy): Bacteria > Bacillati > Actinomycetota > Actinomycetes > Propionibacteriales > Kribbellaceae > Kribbella > Kribbella sp. NPDC055110. The sequence continues at coordinate 58,618 of NZ_JBSGTS010000020.1, read as the reverse complement.
AGCAGGCCGCTGAACGGAGTACCGCGGTGGCGGAGCTCGTCGATCGTCGGTTGCAGGACGTTCTCGGTGATGTCGGCGACCAGATCCTCCGGTGCCCACGGCAACGGCGTGTACGCGCCCATGCCGCCAGTGTTCGGGCCCTCGTCGTTGTCACCGAGGCGCTTGAAGTCCTGTGCAGGCTGCATCGGCAGCACGGTCGTCCCGTCGGTGATTGCGAACAGCGACACCTCGGGACCGTCCAGGAACTCCTCGATCAGCACCTGCTCGCACTGCGCCGCGTGCGCGAGCGCCTCCTCGCGATCCGAGGTGACGACCACACCCTTACCCGCCGCGAGCCCGTCGTCTTTCACGACGTACGGCGGCCCGAACGCGTCGATCGCCGTCGCGGCCTCCTCGGGCGTGGTGCACACGTACGCCCGCCCGGTCGGCACGCTCGCGGCAGCCATCACGTCCTTCGCGAACGCCTTCGAGCCCTCGATCTGCGCGGCCTCCATGGACGGCCCGAAGACCGCGAACCCGGCCTCCCGCAACGGGTCGGCCAGCCCGGCCACCAACGGCGCCTCCGGCCCGACGACCACCAGATCGGCGCTCAATTCCTGGGCCAGCGCGACAACCGCGTCGTGGTCGGAGATGTCCACCGGACGGCAAACGATCGTCTGCCCGTCGTACGCCGGTCGCAACACGGCAATCCCCGGGTTGCCCGGCGCCGCCACGACCTGCTCGACCTCCGAATCCTGGGCCAACGCCCAAGCCAGAGCATGCTCGCGGCCACCCGACCCGATCACCAAAACCTTCACGGGCGCTCAGCCTAGCGTGCCGTACCTCCTCGGCGGACGATGAGTCCATGACGCTGTTACTGCTGGCCGCGCTCGCGGTCGGCGCCGGACTGGTGGTCCGACGCTGGTGGCTGTTGATCATTCCCCCGGCGATGGTCGCCGGCGGACTTCTGCTCCTGGCGATGCCGGGGAGCAGCATCGATCCCGACAACCCACTCCTGTTCGTCGCACTCCTGCTCGAACTGTCCCTAGGCGCCGGCCTCCTGACTGCCCGCTCAGTTTTAGCTAGACGAGCAGCTTGACCTTCGCGAACGGCCGGCAGTGGGTGCAAGGATGCGGGCATGGAACAGGTATTGAGCCGGCCGGAGGCGTCGAAGGCGGTCGAGGGCTCTGGATGGCGTTTCTTGCTGGGCACTTTGCGAACGTCCGTCCCAGTCGGGTCGTTGGCTCAGGCGACCGCCTTGGCAGCGGATGCCGTCGCGGTGTGCGGTGACGACGCCGACCAGCACCTTCGGGTCGACGCCCGCCCCGATCGGGTCGTCTTCACTCTCCAGTCGTTGGAGCACGCAGCGGTGACCACCCTGGATGTCGAACTCGCGCACCGGATCTCTGCCACCGCTGACAGTTCCGGGTTTCTCACGGGGCCCGAGATCGGAACGGGGGCACCGCGATCCGTCCAGATACTGGAGATCGCGATTGATGCACTCGACATTGCCGGGATCCGGCCGTTCTGGAAGGCGGTGCTGGGCTATACCGCCGAGGCGGGTGCCGATGGACCGGAGGATCCGCTCGTAGACCCGGTCGGGCAAGGTCCGGCGTTCTGGTTCCAGCAAATGGACCAGCCACGCCCGCAACGCAACCGCATCCACTTCGACATCTCCGTCCCTCACGACGAGGCACCACAACGCATCGAGGCCGCACTGGCAGCCGACGGCCGACTCGTGTCCGCGACCCGCGCCCCCGCCTTCTGGGTACTCGCCGACCAGGAAGGCAACGAAGCCTGCGTAACCACCTGGCAAGGCCGAGACAACTGAGGTTCGCTTCCAACGTGCTGGCGCGTAGTTCCAACCTGCTGGCGCGCATCGACTCGCCGGCCGGCCGTGGTCACCAGCGACATCGGCTCCTGAGCATGCTCGACCGCCAGGTGGATCTTCGTCGCCAGCCACCCTGAGAGGACCCAGCCCGCGCCACCGGCTCCCGCCACGTCTGTCGATTTCCTCTTGTGGATAAGGGATTCATGCCTCAACTCGATTTGAACGAGACCCGATCGTGATCTAGAATAGAACACATGTTCGAAGGCGATCTGGACGAGCTCGACACCGCGGACCTGTTGGCCGCGGCGTCGGAGTTCGGCCGGGTCCAGGACCGGGCCGGGGTGCGGGTGCTGGAGGCCGCGCTGGTCTTCGCCGACCGTAACGCGGTCGTCTGGGCCGAGCCGCTGCCGGGCTACGAACGTATCCACGTCTACGGCGGCGACGGCTGCCCCGGCGTCGCCGAGTTCGCACCCATCGAGCTCGGCGCCGTCCTGCGCATGTCGAGCGGCGCGGCCGCCGCGCTGATCGGCGAGGCACTCGCGCTGCGGCATCGCCTGCCCAGGACCTGGGCCGCGGTCCTGGACGGGAACGCCGTCGCCTGGCGGGCCCGCAAGATCGCCCACGCCTGCCTGGCGCTGTCGCTCGAGGCCGCCGCGATCGTTGACCGCCGCGTCGCCGGGATCGTCAACACCGTCACGCCAGGTGCTCTGGACAAGATCGTGAAGGCTGCCGTGTGGGAGGCCGACCCCGAGGCGGCGAAGGCCGAGGCCGAGGCGGCCGCACGGATCCGAGGTGTGTTCGTGGCTCCGTCCGATGACGACGGCACGAAGCGGTTCTGGGTGCGCGCCGCGGCCGGTGACGTGATCCGGTTCGATGCCACGATCGACGACCTGGCCCGGGCGTTGAAGATCCTGGGCGACCCCGACGGCCTGGACCAGCGGCGCGCGAAGGCGATCGGCTGGATCTCCGACCCGGCAGCGGCCCACCAGCTCTTGGAGGTAGCCCGCTACCTCGCCCGCACCCAGCCGGCCAACGCCCCGGCCAACTTCCAGCCGTCCCACACCCAGCCGACGCAGGTCACCCCAGACGATGCTGCCGCAGCACCGCCCTGGACCGACCCCGAGGACACGACCGTCCAGGCCGAGCAGGACGCAGCCGCAGCCGACAACACCGCGCCGTCCACAGCCGACCACGAGGCCGGCGACCGCGCAGAGAACCGGGAGCACGGCGGGGCCAACGGTCGGGATGACGCCGCGTACGACGGCGGCCCGATGGATGCGGCTGAGGACCGAGCCGACGGCGACGGCGACGGTTGCGAAGGCTCTGCGTACGACGCTAGGGACGGGGGCGCGTACGGCGGCGTGTCCGACGGTCGGCATGACGCTCTGTACGGCGGTCGCGATGACGGCGGGTACGACCGTCTGGATGACGGCGGGTACGACGACAGCGCTGACGCCGCGGAGCGCGCGTACGACAGCGCGGAGGACGGCGCGGAGGTCGGCGCGGAGGTCGGCGCGTGTGGCGGTGGGGATGGAGGGGAGGCGTTCACGCGGGTGGCCCTGGCGGGCGCGTTGCCGGAGCGGCTGGCGGCGATCAAGCGTGCTGCGTACGGCTCCGGGCTCGGGGCTGGGAGTGGGCGGCGGAACCGGCACACCCTGTACGTGCACTTGACCGACCGGACGCTTGCTACCGGCGACGGTGTACTGCGGGTCGAAGAACTCGGGCCGCTCCTGGCGAGCCAGCTGCGCGAGCTTCTCGGTCATGACCAGGTTGTCGTGAAGCCTGTGATCGACCTACAGGACCAGGTCAGCGTGCACAGCTACGAGATTCCGGACCGGATCCGGGAACGAGTTCGACTGCAGCACCCGGTGGACATGTTCCCCTACAGCGGGGCCGAGGCCACCGCGCGGATGGACCAAGACCACATCACGCCGTACGAGCGGGCCGGTCCACCCGGGCAAACGACCACCGACAACCTCATACCGCTCGGCCGACTCCACCACCGCGCCAAAACCTTCGGCGGCTGGCGAAGCCGACGCCTGCCCACCGGGGCAGTCGACTGGACCAGCCCCCACGGATTCCGGTTCGTCGTCGACTACACCGGCACCCACCCAATGCCAACCACCTCCCGCAGAGGAACATTCGAGGCGGCCCAGGTGGCGGCACGCAAGATCGTGCCCGTACCGGAGCGCACTGGCTCAAGCCGAGAGACTCAAGCGATTCCGCCGGCCTGAGCGGTTGCGTCGGGCTGAGCGGTTGCGCTGGGCTGAGCGGTTGCCTGTCGGTGTAGTGCGAGTGAGCGCTGACGGGCAGTTGCGTCGACGATCGGGCCGGTGAACCGCGGGCGTACCGCGGCTCGGTCGGCGCGCTGGCGGACCGGGTGTGATGACGTTGGCCGGCGGGACCGTTCGTCCCTTGGGACATTGCGGGTTGGGAACGACGCGTTGTGGGCGTCGCCGAACCGGGCGAACCGGTCACACGCGTGCGGCCACCGCTCGGCGTCGGCGGCGTACGGCGGTGCTCGCCGCGTCCGGCATCGAGAAGCCCGGAGAGGTCCACGTCCCGGCCTAGGCCTGCTGCCCGATCCCCGGCTACGGCCGCGTCGACATCCTGCGCCTCTGCCGGGCGTAGACGCAGCACGCTGCTTCTGCCGGGCGTAGACGCAGCGCACTCGCTTCAGCTCTCAGTAGTGCCAGTAGTAGCGGGCGTCTGCGTTCCAGGGGAGGGGGACTGTGGTTCGGTTGGTGAAGGACATGCCTAGGCCGCGGGCGATCTCGACTGTGCGGGCTAGTTGGAGGGCGTAGGGGTGTTGGTTGTCGTCCCACCACTGTTCGTACTGGGTGATGCAGGTTTGGTTCGAGTAGTACGGGTTGTTGCAGGGGTGGGACGGGAGCCACTTCTGGAGGTGGCGGAAGTTGACGGTGGTGGAGCCGTTGGGGGCCTTGATGGTTCCGGTGGCGTCGAGGCAGTAGCCGGTTTCGGGGATGACCCATTTGACGTAGTGCTGGCGGCCGGCGCTGGGCGGGATGGGCTGCATGTTGTTGCAGTTGGCGTCGCCGAACTTCTCGCTCGTCACGCGTTGGATCTGGGTGAGCGGGCGACCCGGGCCGTCGTTGTAGCCGTCGAGGAGGACCCAGTCGCCGTCGTGGATGAAGTGCTCCGCAGACGAAGGCGGCCAGGTCTTCGGGTCGCCCCAGGAGATGTCGGACTCGGTCGCGTTCAGCGGGGTCCACGCCCATTGGCCGGCCGCGGTGCCGCCGGCGTAGTACTGGCCGGCGGCCTTCTCGAACATCAAGGAGTACTGCGCATACGTTTCCGGTGCAGGCACAGGGGTCAGCAGGCTGACCACTAGAACGAGCGCTTTGATCACAGAGCGTTACTCTAGCCGAGTACCTCGCGCAGCGTGGCGGCGAATTCGACCGGCTTGCCCGGCTGCCCGTACTCGTTGCCGAGGAAACCCCCGTGCCCGCTCGGGAACACGACCGGCGTCAGACCGAGCCGCTCGGCCACCGCTTTCCCCCCACGACCGGCGAGTGCGTTCCCCGATTCCTCGCCGACCCCGATGACGATCCGGTCCGCCGCCTTGCCCAGGGCATCGAAGTCCGGCTGGTACGACGTACAGCCGCGCAGGTTCTGGCCGAGGAGAGCGTCGTCGCGGGAACCGTCGTCGTCCACCGGCAGGCCGAACATCGCCGGATTCGGCGCGGGCTGCTGCGTGTAGTCGGCCGGGATCTCACCGTCGTACATGACCAGCGTGATGAACTTCGCCATCCCGGGTCCGAGTCCGTCGCGCTGGTACGTCTCGTACATATCCGCGACCGCGGCCAACGCAGCCTCGCTGTCCGGGAGGATTCCGGCCAGCGGCGGCTCGTGCGCGACCAGCGTGTTGATGAGGTCAGGGCGACGAGCGGTCAGGGCCAGCGCGTTCACCGCGCCGCCGCTGCTGGCGAAGATGTCCACCGGCCCGGCGTCCAGGTGCTCGATGAGCGCGGCGAGATCGGCCGCATGCTCGTCCGGCGACAGCTCAGTGACCGAGCCGGTCCGGACGCTGCGCTCGACGCCGCGCGGGTCGTAGGTCACCACGGTGCGGTCCTCGAAATGCGAGGCCAGGGTCGGGAATCCGCTGGCACCCATCGGCGAGCCGATCATCAACAGCACCGGCCGCTGCGCCAGGTCACCGCGAACGTCGTACGTCAGCGTCGCTCCCGGCACGTCGAGCGTCTGCGTCACAGGTTCCGGCATCACAGCCCCCTCAGGTCCGGCCCACCCCCATTGGTCGGCCTCCTGACCGAGAGCCTAGGGCATGTCTCCCGACCCCACGCCGTAGCGAGGAGGTGCTCGGTGCGGCGAGGTGCCGTGCCGAGTGCCCCGCAGTAGGCGTGGGGTCGGGAGACATGTCCTGAACCGGTCTGGTTAGCTGGTGACATGACTGAGAAGCCAGAGATCGACTTTCCGGATGGACCGCCGCCGGCGGATCTGGAGATCACCGACATCACCGTGGGCGAGGGCGACGAGGCCAAGGCCGGTTCCCGGGTGAACGTGCACTACGTGGGCGTTGCCCACTCCACCGGCGAGGAGTTCGACGCGTCGTACAACCGCGGCGCCCCGCTGGCGTTCCAGCTCGGCGTGGGCCAGGTCATCCAGGGCTGGGACACCGGTGTCCAGGGCATGAAGGTCGGCGGCCGCCGCAAGCTCGTCATCCCGCCGCACCTCGGGTACGGCGACCGCGGCGCGGGCGGCGCGATCAAGCCGGGTGAGACCCTGATCTTCGTCGTGGACCTGATCAGCGTCAGCTGAGCACACTGCGCGACATCTGCACGGCAACAGCCGGCAGCGACCTCCTGGGTCACTGCCGGCTGTCTCATTCCATCACCGGATCGCGGCCGCCCGAATCACTTCCTGGCTGACCTTGTTCCCTGCGTCGTCGGTCGCCGTCGCCCGCAGCGAGAGGTACGACGGCCCCTTCGGCAGCCGTACAGCAGACGACCACTCGGCACCGGTCCGCGAGAGCGGAGCGGCGTGCCAGCTGGCGCCGTCGTCGTACGAGATCTCCAGCGTCGCGCCGTTGACCTTGCCGCCGCCCTCGACGCCGGCGAACTGGAACGCGGACAGCCCGATGCGCTGCCGGCTGCCACCCGCGTACGCGCCGTTCAGGTCCGTCGCCAGGTGGTAGTCGAGCTGGATCAGCGGCAGGTAGACCCAGTCGCTCGCCTCGGTCGTCTGCGCCCGGAAGTCCCACGCGCTCGTCGTCTTCGTCCCGAGGCCCCACACCTCCGGCCGGGCGGTGTCCATCTCGAACCGGTAGTTCACCCATCCGGACGTCGCCGGTACGCCGGTCTGCACCGCCTGGAACGAGCCCTTCCGGACCAGCGTCCCGTTCTGGAACAGCCGTGTCTCCACCGTCGACTCGTCGTCCGACATCGACCCGGTGACACCCTGGTCGCCGCTGCTCGTCGTCGGCACGTTCACCGCGAAGAAGTCACCACTGCGGCGCGGGTTCCAGTACCCCGAACCGACCCGCGGACGAGCGGCCGGAGCGAACCACGAGTTCGTCTGCAGCGACCGCGGCTCGTACGTGTGCCGCTCGCCGCGCTGCTCCCAGCCCCGCGGGTGGTTCGTCTGCTCGTACCAGTCCGTGCCCGCTTGCGTGGACACGTAGTCGATCCGCTGGGTCCCGAGGTGGATCGGCTCGGTCACCTGCAGACACGGCGGCCAGAACCCGATCCGGCAGTCGGCGCGACTCTCGAACGCGAGCTCACCGGTCGGCCCGACGAACCGGTTGACGACCGTGGCCAGCTCCCCGGACCGCGGCGCGTACCGCAGGTCCGCCGGCAGCGCACCGGTGTAGGCCTTCACCAGGTCATACAGGTACGGCGGCGCCTCGGTACCCATCACCCGCAGCCGAACGTTGCCCCCGGCACCGATCCGCGCAACCAACGGCTCACCCTCGGCAGCCGTCAGCGAGTACACGGGCAGATCGGTCCCACCGGCGAGGTTGTAGTACTTGCCCGCACCGTTGTTCACGACGACGAGCACCCGAGCTCCGGCATCGCGAGCAGCCGTCGCCCGCGCGCTCGGCGTGACCGCAGCGCTGGCCGTCACGAATACGGCCTTCCCGCGAACGTCCTTGCCCACATAGTCCGCAGCCGCACCCGCACCGACGTACGCGGCCGTCAACGTCGCCTTGCCGTCCCAGCGCTTCGAGCCGCGCTGCAGCAACGGGTGCAGCTGCTTGTCGTCGACGGTCATCGACACGAGCGGTGACGTACGGCGCCAGCGGGACGAGAAGTCGTACACGCCACCGGCCACCGCACCGGTCGGGGCGGCGTACACCTTGGTGACGACCGGCGTCGGCACGTACTGGGTGAGGAAGGTCGCGTAGTCGCCACCGATCCCGGAGTCGTGGTACCAGCCGGACCGGCGATAGACGTCCTCACCGGGCAGCGGCGCGCTGAGCGTGATCGGGTTCGCCTTCCGCGCGTCCAGCTCGAGGTCGGTGTTCTTGCCGATCACGAGGTGCGGGTTGCCGACCAGCGCGACGCCTTCCTGCCCGTCTACCGGCAGCCAGGAGTACGCCGCGTACACGCCGGGCTCGAGGCGCTGCTTGGAGACGGTCCCGGTGGCGGGGTCGATCTCGAGCGTGCTGACGAACTGGTCGCCGTACTTGTACAGCGTCAGGAACCCGCCCGCCGGCTTGCCGTCACGCCCGGTCGCGTGCACGTTGAGGTCGTACCGCTCACCTTCCATGACCAGGCCGACCGCGGTCTGCGCGATCTGCTTGCCGTCCTGCTTGGCGATGACGGTGCCCGAGTAGGTCAGCCCCGGCGTGGCAAGGTTCGGCGTCGCGGTGACGGTGACCGAAGCAGTCCCGTTCGCGGGCACGGTGACCTGGGTCGAGCCGAGCGTGAACAGTCCGGCCGGCGCAGGCGTCGTAGCGTCGCTGGTTACGTCCGCCGACAGGTCGAGCGAGGCCGGGGTGTCGCCGAGGTTCGTGTAGGTGATGGTGCGCTCGACCGGCGCGTCGTCACCGTGCGGCCAGGTGTGGAGGCCGAAGTCCCGGGTCGCGGTCGCGTTGATGTTCCCGAACGCAGCCGCCGGTACGTCGAGCCGACCGCCGCCGACCTGGTACGCCGTCTCGCCGGCGAGCGGCTTCGCGGTGCTGACCAGTGCGGCCTTGACCTGCTCACCCGTCCAGTCGGGGTGCTTCTGGACGAGCAGTGCCGCGGCACCGGCCACGTGCGGCGTCGCCATCGACGTACCGCTGAGCGACTTGTAGTACCCCGTGCCCGACGACTTCGCTGCGCGGGCCGCCAAAACGTCGACGCCCGGCGCCACGATCTCCGGCTTCACCGTGGCGTCGCCGAGGCGCGGACCCATGTCCTGGAAGTACGCACGCTCATCGTTCTTGTCCACCGCGCCGACCGTGAGCGCGGACGCCGCCGCACCCGGCGAGCCGATCCCGCCGACTCGGCCATAGTTGCCTGCGGCAATCACGAACAGGGCACCGGTCTCGGCGCTCAGCTCATCGACCGCGAGCGCCATCGGGTCGGTACCGTCGCTGGCCTCGGTGCTGCCGAGGCTCATGCTGACCACCTTGGCGCGGTGCGCGGCCCACTCCATCCCGTCGATGATCCAGGACTCGGCGCCGGAGCCGCTGTCGTTGAGCACCTTGCCGATTGCGAGTTGCGCGGCCGGCGCGACGCCCTTCTCGACGCCGTTCGACGCGGCGCCGGTACCGGCGACTGTGGAGGCGACGTGGGTGCCGTGACCGTTGACGTCGTCGGTGGTCTCCCCCGGGACGAAGCTCTTGGTCTCGGCGATCCGCCCCGCTACGTCGGGGTGGGTCTGGTCGATGCCGGTGTCGAGGACGGCGACCGTCGTACCGGTGCCGTCGAGGCCCTGCGCCCAGGCGTCCGGCGCGCCGATCTGGGCGACGCTCTCGGCGAGGCTGGCCTCGACCTTCCCGTCGAGGAACACCTTCTGGATCCCCGCGCCGAACTGGCCCGGGATCGTGGACCTAGCGGTGCTAGAAGTGCTAGCGGCGCTAGCGGTGATGCCGGACCAGAACTCGGAGGCCTCCGCCTTGTGCGCGGACAGGCCGAGACCGCCGATGCTCTCCAGCGTGACGCCACGGTCGGCGTGCTGCGGGGTCGCCGCGGCGGCGCGCAGGCCCGGGCGGTACTGCACGATCAGCGGGATCGACTTGACCGACGCGTCGTCGTACCCCTGGGCGACCAGGGACGTGACGTTGAAGAGTTCGGGGTCGAGACGGCCCGCGGCGAGGTACGGCAGCGCGACGTCCGGTACGACGTGCAGGTCGTCGCCGACCTGCTGGATCTGGACACCTCCGGCATTGCCGGCCGCCTGCTCGACGGCAGCCGTCGGCGGCCCGCCCGCGGTCTCGGTCAGGGTGACCACGTCGCCGGTGAGCAGCGTGACGCGGTGGGTGGACTGGGTGGGTGGTGCGGCATCAGGTACGGCGACGCCGTCGGCCTGCGATGGGGTCGTCGTGACCGCGGCGAGGGCCACGAGTACGGCGAGCCCACCGGCGACGGCGCGGGCGGATCGGGACATGGGCGGACCCTTCCTCGGGGATCTGCGAAACAGATGGCATGAACATGCCATGCCGCCGTAGACTGCTCAATGGCGGGATTGCGGCATGACAGGTGTCCGCCACGCCGTACCTCACCGAAGGGCCCTCGAAGGAGCGCACGATGCTCGACGTGCTGGGATTGGATGCGATCGAGGAAGGCGCCTACCGGCGGCTGATCGCGCTGCCGTCGGAGTCGCTGGAGACCTTGGCCGCCGCGATGGAGGTCGAGGTCGCCGACGTCGCCGCTGCCCTCGACGGACTCGAGGAGAAGGGCCTGGTGGCGCGGTCGACCGCGATGCCGGGCCATTTCGTCGCGTCCCCGCCGACGCTCGCACTCGGCTCGCTGATCGTGCAACGCCAGGAGGAGATCCGGCGCGCGCAACTCGAGCTCGGGCGGCTCGCGGAACAGTACCGGGGTGTAATGGCGGATCGCTCCGACACCGACGTGATCGAGGTGGTCCGCGGCACCCAAGCCGTCGCGCAGCGGTTCGGTCAGATGCAGCGCGGTGCCTCGGAGGAAGTGCTGGCGCTGGTGAAGGCGTCGGTCGCGGTGGTGTCCGCAGACGAGAACGTGGACGAGGACGCGGCGCTGGCTCGCGGCGTCACCTACCGGGTGGTCGTGGAGCGGGCGGCGTTCGCCAAGCCCGGGTTCGTCGACCTGGTGGCCGCGTCGCTCAAGGCCGGCGAGCTGATCCGGGTCACCGGCGATCTTCCGCTCCGCCTCATCATCGCCGACCGTTCGCTCGCATTGTTGCCCTTGGCCCCCACTGCGGCGAACGCCCCCGGCGGTGCGCTGCTCGTCCATCCGTCCGGGCTGCTTGACGCGCTACTGCATCTGTTCAACCTGGTCTGGGCGACCGCCAACGAGGTGCTACCGACCGCCGACGGCACCACCGAGCGCGCGGCCGAACGCCTCGACGACATCGACGCCCGCATCCTCACCCTGCTGCTCGCCGGCCTCACCGACCACGCCATCGGCGGCCAGCTCGGTATGTCGCTGCGCACCGTCCAGCGTCGCGTCAGCCAGCTCATGGACCGGGCCCAGGTCGTGACCCGCTTCCAACTGGGCCACGAAGCCTCCCGCCGCGGCTGGCTGGGCGTCTGATGATCGGGTAGTTGTACTCATCCGCCGTACCCGGCGGGCCGATTGACTGGTGGTATGAGAGTGACACGGTACGGCGCTCTGCTCGCGAAGATCCTGCTCCTCGGGTTGTTGCTGTCGGCCCTGATCTGGCCGGACCTCAGCGGCATCAAGGGAAAGGCGTCGACCGCCCGCCTGATCGTGTACCCGCTCGGCGGGATGATCCTGCCGCTGTGGTGGTGGGCCTACGGACGAACGCGGAGCAAGCTGCACCGCACCTTCCCTTGGCCCGCGGATCTGCTGATGACCCTGCCCTGGTTGATCGACCTGGTCGGCAACCGGCTCAACCTGTTCGACACGGTCAGCTGGTGGGACGACGCGATGCACTTCGTCCTGTGGGCCTTCCTCACCGCCGGCGTACTGCTGGCGTTCGCACCCCGCGACCTCTCCCGCGCCCTCACCATCTTCACGGCTCTCGGCTTCGGCAGCACCGCCGCGGTCGTCTGGGAGGTGGGTGAGTACGTGACCTTCGTCCGCAACTCGCCCGAACTCCAAACCGCCTACACCGACACCCTCGGCGACCTGACCCTAGGCACTCTCGGCGCCCTCGTCGCCGGCCTACTCGTCTATCAAGCGTCTAAGCGTCGCCCGGGCGGCGCAAAGCTTCCATCAGGTTCGTGTGGATGAACCTCAGCGGTCGGCCGGGCGGCAGACTCCGTTGGCGGCGGCGCTGGCGGCTAGGGCCGCGGCTGCGGGGCTGGTGGCGGGTGCGGTGTCCTGGACGGTCGTGTGGCGGCCGATCGGGACGACCATCGGGGTGCCTGCTACCGGGTCCGGGACGACCTTGACGGCCAGGCCGAAGACGTCCTGGACGACCTCCTCGGTGATCACCTGCGACGGGTTGCCCTCGGCAACGATTGCGCCGTCCTTCATCGCGATCAGGTGGTCGCCGAACCGGCAGGCCTGGTTCAGGTCGTGCAGCACCAGCACGATCGTCCGGTCCTCGGACTTGTTCAGGTCGACCAGCAGATCGAGCACCTCGAACTGGTGCGTCAGGTCGAGGAACGTCGTCGGCTCGTCCAGCAACAGGATGTCGGTCTCCTGCGCCAGCGCCATCGCGATCCACACCCGCTGCCGCTGACCACCGGACAATTCGTCGATCGGCCGGTCCGCGATCGACAGCACATCGGTCGAGGTCATCGCCTCCGCAACCGCCTCGTCGTCGGAACGCGACCACTGCCGGATCCACCGCGTCCGTGGGTACCGCCCGCGCCCGACCAGGTCCGCGACCGTGATCCCTTCCGGCGCGGTCGGCGACTGCGGCAGCAGGCCGAGCTTGGTCGCCACCTCCCGCGTCGGGATCTGCTGGATGCTCTTCCCGTCCAGCAGCACCGTCCCGCGCGACGGCTTCAGCAATCGCGCCAGCGTCTTCAGCAGCGTCGACTTGCCGCAGGCGTTGGCGCCGACGATGACCGTGATCTTCCCGGTCGGGATCCGCACCGACAGGTCGTGGATGATCTCCCGCTGGTCGTACCCGACCGCGAGACCGTCGGCCGCCAAGCTGTGTTCCACAGGGTTCTCCATCTTTCAGCCACCACTCCCGACACGGTTGGCCCGCGCCAGCAGGAACATCAGGTACGGCGCTCCGACCACACCGGTCACCACTCCGACCGGCAACTGCGTCTCTCCGAACGCGTGCTGCGCGACGAGGTCCGACAGCCCGACCACGAGCGCCCCGAGCAAGCCGGACGTGATCATCGCGGGCCCCGGCGACCGGGTCAGCCGGCGAGCGATCGGTGGCGCGACGAACGCCACGAACCCGATCGGCCCGGCCGCCGCCGTCGCCATCGCAGCGAGCAGTACGGCGACCACGATCAACCCGAGCCGCGCCACCTCGACCCGCAACCCCAGCCCGTACGCCGTCTCGTCGCCGAGTTGCAGGATCCGCAGCTGCCGCACCAGGAACACCATCAACGGCAGCAGGACGACGAACGTGATCGCCAGCGATCGTACGTTCGACCAGTCCCGCCCGTTCAGACTCCCGGTCAACCAGATCAGCGCCTGCTGCGCGATCTCCACCCGAGCCTTGGTGAGCAGGTACGACGTGATGCTGATGGCGATCGCGCCGATGCCGATCCCGATCAGGATCAGCCGGTAACTCGACACCCCCTGCCGCCACGCGAGCACGTACATGAGGAACGCGGTCAGCACCGCGCCGACGATCGCGGACGCCGACACCGCGACCCCGGTGAGCCCGAGGGTGACGATCGCGAACACGGCGAACGCGCTGGCGCCGTACGTCACGCCGATGATGTCCGGGCTGGCCAGCGGGTTGCGCGCGATGCTCTGGAAGATCGCGCCCGACAGGCCCAGCGCCGTACCGACCAGCAGCCCGGTCAGTGCCCTGGGCAACCGCAGCTGGTTGACGATGAACTCGGTCGCCCGATCGCCACCGCCGAACAGGGTCTTCACCACGTCGACCACCGGGATCTTGAAATCACCCAGCGACAACGAGACGCAGAAGATCGCGAACACCACGACAGCGAGGCCGGCGATGACAACGAGCGAACGAGCCTGACGGACAGCGCGCGCCCTGGCGATGACATGGACCGCTTCGGCCGTCACAGGTCGGCCAGCTTCCGGCGGCGTACCAGAATGATGAAGAACGGGGCGCCCAGGACCGCGGTCACGACGCCGACCTGCAGTTCGCCGGGGAGCGCGACGACGCGTCCGATCACGTCGGACCCGAGCAGCAGGATCGGTGCGAGCAGCATCGAATACGGCAGGATCCAACGGTAGTCCGGGCCGGTCACCAGCCGCGCCACGTGCGGGATGGTCAACCCGATGAACCCGATCGGCCCCGCGGCCGCGGTCGCCGCACCACAGAGCAGCACGACGACCACAGCGACGAAGGCGCGGGCGAGCCCCACCCGCTGACCGAGTGACTTGGCCACGTCATCCCCCAGCGACAACGCGTTCAGCACGCGCCCGCAGAACAAGGCCAGCACGATCCCGACCAGGATGAACGGCGCCACCTGTTTCGCGATGTCGGGACCGCGGCCGGCGAACGATCCCACCGACCAGAACCGGAACTGGTCGAACGTGTCGACGTCACCGATCAGCAAGGCGGTCGTCAGCGACCCGAGCATCGCGGTCAGCGCCGCACCGGCGAGCGCGAGCTTGACCGGCGTAGCACCTTCGCGCCCGAGAGAACCGAGCATGTACACGGCGACCGACGCCGCGGCAGCGCCGAGAAAGGCCAGCCAGACGTACGACGTCAACGACGACAACCCGAACCAGTAGATGCCCCCGACAACGAACAGTGCGGCGCCTCCGTTCACGCCGAGGATGCCCGGATCGGCCAGCGGGTTCCGGGTCACGCCCTGCATCAGGGCCCCGGACAGACCGAGCGCGGCGCCGACCATCAGACCGATCAGCGTCCGCGGCACACGCAGTGACCGGACGATCACGTGATCGGTGTCGGACTCGTTGTAGTGGCGCAGGGCATCGATCACCGTGGACAACGGGATCTGCTTGGACCCGATCGCGATGCTGAGCAGCGACACGAGGACCAGCAGGACGACGCAACCGGCGAGCCCGAAGACGAGCGTGGTCCGCCGGGTCCGACGGCGCGGACGCGACGGGGCGGCGGTCTCCGGGCCGGCGGCGACCACGGCATGAGGCGGGGGCATTGGACTTTCGGGATCCTCTTAGGTAAGGCTAACCTCTAGATGCCTCACCATAACCCGGCCGTCCTCGGGTTCGCACCTGAGGCTCCCCTGTCGAGTTGATGGAGAAACCACAGCATGACGACTGTGCTCGAGCGACCGATCGTGTTCGACTCGCTCCTTGCCACCGTGGCGGCCGTTGACGACCTCAGCCCGCACCTGCGCCGAGTGACCTTCGTCGCACCGCGGATCGCGGAGGCGGTCACCGCCGGGCCGGACCAGCGCATCAAGATCCTGCTCACCCCGCCCAACGGCAGTGCGATCAGACTGCCGTCCGGACCCGAGTGGTACGCCGAGTGGTGCGCCCAACCGGTCGACGAGCGATTCATCATGCGCACCTACACCGTGCGAGCGCTTCGGCCGGAGTTGGCCGAGCTGGATGTCGAGTTCGTCCTGCACGGGGTCAACGGACCTGCGTCCGCCTGGGTCAGTGAAGCCGAGCTGGGCGACCAGGTGGGGCTGCTCCTGCCGTTCGCGGTCGACACGACCAGCACGAAGGGTCTGCTGCATTCCGGCGTCGACTACGTCCCGCCGGCGACCAGTGTGCGCCGGATCTTCGTAGCGGACGAGACAGCGTTGCCGGCACTGGCCGGGATCCTCGAGGAGCTGCCGGCCGCAGTACAGACCACGGTGTTCGTCGCCGTACCGGATGCTGCGGACATTCGCCCCCTGTCACGTGACGTCACCTGGGTCACGGAGGACTCGCTGCTGGATGCTGTGAAGTCAGCTCAGCTCCCGTTCGACCCTGACTACGCCTGGGTCGCCGGGGAGTCGTCGATGATCAAAGAGGTACGTCGTCACCTCGTGAACGCGGTCGGGATGCCGAAGTCCGCGATCTCGTTCCAGGGCTACTGGAAACGCGGCGAGGCGCACTGCTGAACCGGGAGAGCCGGAGGGCAGAGTTCCGGCCCTCCCGGAAGTTCTGCTAGGACGGGTTCTCTGCGTGGGTCAGCGTCTCCCACGCGACGAACAGGTTGTTGGAGCCCGCCGGCCGGCGGGACTCGGTCAGTGCCTGGGTGTTCGCCATCGCGATTCCCAGGCGGGTGTGCAGCGCGTTGTAACCGACCTCGGTGATCGGACCGAGCCCGCGGTTCAGCGTGCCGTTGCAAAGCCACGACGGCACCGGCTCCAGGTTGCGTTCCCACTTGGACTGGAACCCGAGCGCCTGACGGAGCCGCTCACCGAACTCGGGGTACATGTCGATGCCCTGGATCCGCGCCGTCTCCAGCACGTGCGAGATCGACGAGATGCCGTAGCCGGTGTGGGTGAAGTCGCGGCAGGTCTCCTGAGTCAAGCCTGTCACGAACGTCCCCTGGCCCTGCCAGTAGCTGACGATCTTGTCGCGGGTATTGAGGTTCTGACTCGGCACGGTCTTCGGCAGCGCGCCGTCGGACTCCAGATACACGTACGCCGGTACGCGCAGCCGGTAGAGCGCTATCGCCTTGTCGTAGATCGCCTTGTCCTCGAGGAACACCCCGATGCCCTGCAGCGCCTCGGTCATGCTCAACTCCCAGTTCCCGTTGGAGTTCGAGCCGTTGATGATCTCCGGGACGTAGACGTTGCGGAGCATGGTGGCGAAGCGGCCGGAGTTCGGCCAGTTGCCGTACACGTGCTTGATGATCTCCGCGGCCTTCGGCCACGAGGACGCGGACCACGCTGTCTGCAAGGGCGCGTTGCTGTTGGTGTGGTCCTGGATGGTCGCCGACCACGCATCCATCAGTTGGATGGACTTCTGCGCATAGCGGTCGTCGCGGGTGAGGTACCAGAGCAGTGCGTCGGTGTACGCCGCGATGGCGTCCTCACGTTCGTCGGTGCAGCCGTAGTTCGGGTTCGAGTACGGACCGCACTCCACGACCGCGCGTGGTTTCGGCGTACGGGAAAGGGAGGCGTATGCGCTGTTCTTCGCCTGGTTGAAGGCGTCGGTCCACGGCTGCGCGCCGGCCTGCACCTTGGCGCGGACGAAGTCGAGCTGAGCCCGACTCGACCCGACACCCGGATGCGTGAACGTGGCCGGCGCGTCGACGGCTTGTGAGGACGCGACAGCTGGGGTGGTGAGGGTCCCGGCAACCAGCGCGGCACAGGCCGCGGCCAGGACCAGGGGTTTCTTTCTCATGGGCGGTGTCCTGTCTTTCGGGGCGGTGGACACTTGCGCTTCCCCCACTAGCGCAGGGTGTTTTCGAAAGTTTGACGACGGACGGTGAGGGCGTCAACATCTCGGCGGGAAGAAAGTTCACCGCGGAACAAAACAGGAGACTTTCCCAGCTCAGTGGAACAAAGTGCGGATCTGTCCCATGGAACGACGGCAGTTCCTGACCGCCGGAACCGCAGTCATGGCCGCCCCGGCACTACCCTCCGTCACCACCCACGCAGCGCCACCTGCGCCTGGAACGGCTCAGCTGAGGGCGAGCTCGGCGGCGTGGATGCCGGCCGCGTCGAGGAGGGCGGCGGCGGTGATCGCGCCGATGCCGCCGAGCGGCTGGGCGCGGACGACCGCACGGGCGGCCGCACCGTCGAAGATCATCGTGAGCTGGACGGCCAGCGTGGACGGGTCCTCCGCGCCGGCCTTCACCAGCTCGCGGTGGAAGAAGTCGGTGAGCTGCTGCTTGAAGTGCCGCGCCACCACCGACCCAGGGTGCTCGGGGTTCTTCAGCTCCACCGCCGTACTCACGTACGGGCAGCCGAGGTAGTTGCCGTCAGCAACCATGACGTCCTGCCGATCGAACACGGTGAGGATCCGCTCCCGCGGCGCGCGGTCGTCCTCGGCGCCCGGGTGCAGCATCGTCTGGTACGCCGGACCGCGGCTGGCCAGGCTCTCCGCGATCAGCTCGTCCTTCGACCGGAACAGCTGGTACATGGACTTCTTCGACACCCCCGCCGCCTTGCAGAGCGCGTCCACGCCGATGTTGACGCCGTCGCGGTAGAAGAGTTCACCCGCGGCGTCCAGCAGCCGCTCACGGGGAGTCGCGGAGGTGCTCATGTCATCGAGGGTACCGGCTGGATTTGAAATCAGAAACCGATCGGTTTACTGTTGCGGAAACAGATCGGTTTCCACTGAGGAGTTCTAGATGACCACACTCGAAGGCGCCGTTGTCCTCGTCACCGGCGGACAGCGCGGGATCGGCAAGGCGATCGTCGACGACCTGCTCACCCGCGGCGCGGCCAAGGTCTACGCGACCGCCCGCAACCCCCGCCCGAGCACCGACCCGCGCGTCGTACCGCTGCCGCTCGAGATCACCGACCAGGCCTCGATCGACGCCCTGGCCGCGGCCGCGCCGGACGTCACTGTGCTGATCAACAACGCCGGTGCGAGCTCGCCGGACACCTACCTCGACGCCCCGATCGAGGACGTCCGCGCGGTCTTCGAAGCGAACTTCTTCGGCCCGCTCCAGCTCACCCGCGCGTTCGTCCCGATCATCGAGCGCAACGGCGGCGGCCATCTCCTGAACGCCCACTCGGCGCTGTCCTGGGTCGCCCGGCACGGCGCGTACTCCGCGACCAAAGCCGCGTTCTGGCTGCAGACGAACGCGATCCGGCTCGAGCTGCTGGACCGCGGCATCGGCGTCACGGGCCTGCACATGGGGTACGTCGACACCGACATGACGGCTGACGTGACCGCGCCGAAGTCCCGCCCCGAGGACATCGCCAAGCACGCCCTCGACGGCATCGAGTCCAGCGCGTACGAGGTCCTCGCCGACGACACCGCCCGCGGCGCCAAGGCCGCGATGTCACTCGACCTGACCGCCGTCTACCCCGAACTAGCCGGCTGAGAACACGGACGCCAGGCACTCACCAACGCCATCGGCGCAGGTCTGCTGACCTTCACCCTGCCGATCAGGATGGGTTGGTCTGCTGTCGACGTACCGTAGAAGGCATGTCAGTGACAGGGGGGCCGCCTTCCACCCGCGAAGAGGAGGTGGAAGAGCGGGTCGGGCCGTACCGGTTGATCCGACGGCTCGGACAGGGCGGCATGGGTGTTGTTTACCTGGCCGAGGGGCCCGAGCACCAAGAGGTCGCGCTGAAGGTGCTGCGGTCGCACGTGGCGCACGACCCGACCGCACGGGCCCGGTTGCAGCGCGAAGCGACCACACTGCAGAAGGTGAACCACCCCGGTGTGGCCGGCATCCTCGACCACGACCTGGAGAGCGAGCGGCCGTACCTGGTGACCCGCTTCGTTCCCGGCCGGCCGTTGGACGAGCAGGTGGACGAGCGGGGACCGCTCACGCCACGCAAGTGGCTCCCACTGGCCGGCTGCCTCGCCGAGTCGCTCCAGGCGATCCACGCGGCCGGAGTGATCCACCGCGACCTCAAGCCCGGCAACGTGATGATGTGCAACGGCAAGCCGGTGATGATCGACTTCGGCATCGCCCAGGCCGCCGACGACCTGCGACTCACCCAGACCGGACTGGTGATCGGTACGCCGGGCTACCTGGCACCTGAGCTCATCGAGGGCGAGATGGTGTCGCAGTCCGCGGACTGGTGGGGCTGGGCGGCCACTGCGGCGTTCGCCGCGACCGGACGCCGGCCGTTCGGCAAGGGACCGTTCGAGGCCGTGCTGGCCCGGGTGCACTCCGGACAAGCCGACCTGGACGGGCTGGACCCGCGTCTGAAGTCACTGCTCGCCGCGGCGCTCGCGCCCAACAAGGCCGACCGGCCGACGCAGGACGAGATCATGGCCGGCCTCAGCCGGTACGCCGAGGGTCGCGACGCGTTCCCGCCGCGTGAGGCTCAGACCGTGGCCGCCGTACCGCCGACCAAGTTGGTGACGAGGCTCATGCCGACGGAGGCGCCTGCGGTCGAGGAGCCGACGGGTCCGACACCGACCGAGGTGGCGCAGCTGGTTCCGCCGGTGATTCCGCCGCTGTCGGCGTTCACCCCGATCCGGGACAAGATCCGGGACGCAGCCGCGAAGAAGCCAGTGGCAGAAGCACCCCCAGCTGGCTACAACCCGTATGCGCCGTACCAGAGTGGTCCTCCGGTCCCCTATCAGCAGCCTGCTCAGCCGGTGCCTGTCCCAGCTCAGCCGGCTCAACCAGTCAAGGCTCCACCGACAGGTCGGCGTACTGCGGTCATCGTCGGCTTCATGCTTGCGCTGACCGGACTGGTCGCTCTGACGCCGGGGCTCGGCGCAGTGGTGGCGATCCTGCTGCTGGTGCTCGCCCGGACGGTGGACCGCTCGAGTACGGCGCTCATGCGGCGCCGTCTGGTCCGGGGCCGGGCCGGGAAGTCGGACGGCGTCATCGCGCTGGCCGCCAGCCCAGTGCAGCTCGCCACCGCTGGCCTGATCACGCTGCCGTGCCTGATCCTGCCGCTGCTCACAGCGGTTGTTGTCGGCGGCGTCGTCACCGGCGTCGCTGCCTCGGCGTACGGGCTCGAGTGGCCGCCGCTGTCGGCGGTCGGCTTCGGTACGGCGGCACTCACCGCGCTGTTCTGCTGCTGGTGGGGTCCTGGTGGCAGCTCGCTGCGCCGCGGTGCGCACATCGCGGCCCGCAACACGTTCCGGCCGCACTGGTTCTCCGGCATGATGGCCGTCGTACTGGTGGCGATCGGTGGCGTGACGTTCTACCTCGCCACGCAGGGCGAAGGCGCCGGCTGGGCACGCAGCCCGATCCAGACGCCGAACATCCAGCGTCCAACACTCGGCGACCTGCGCAACGCACCGTTCATCCGAGACCTCCCCGTCATCGGCAACTGACGACGGGGAGATCCTCGGCTCAGAGCTGGACGATCTGGCTGCGCTCCGGGCCTACGCCGATGGCGGAGATCCGGGCGCCGCTGAGGGACTCGACCGCGCGGACGTACGTCTGCGCTTCCTTCGGCAGGTCCTCGAACGTGCGGCAGCCGGTGATGTCGTCCGACCAGCCGTCGAACTCTTCGTAGACCGGCATCGCGTGGTGGAAGTCGGTCTGGGTCATCGGCATCTCGTCGTGCCGGACGCCGTTCACGTCGTACGCGACACAGACCGGGATCTTGTCGCGGCCGGTCAGCGTGTCCAGCTTCGTGAGGACGAAGTCGGAGACGCCGTTCACGCGGGCGGCGTACCGGGCGATCACCGAGTCGTACCAGCCGCAGCGCCGCGGGCGGCCGGTCGTCGTACCGAACTCGAAGCCCTGCTGCCGCAGCCACTCGCCGTCCGCATCCAGCAGCTCGGTCGGGAACGGACCCTCACCGACGCGGGTGGTGTACGCCTTCACGACGGCCATCACACGGTCGATCCGGGTCGGCGGGATGCCGGTGCCGGTGCAGGCGCCGGCGGAGATCGCGTTCGAGGAGGTGACGAACGGGTACGTGCCGTGGTCGACGTCGAGCAGCGTGGCCTGACCGGCCTCCATCAGCACGGTCTTCCCGTCGTCGAGCGCCTTGTTCAGCAGCAGGCTCGTGTCGGCGACCATCGGCCTCAGACGGTCGGCGTACCCGAGCAGCTCGTCGAGGACCTCGCGGATCTCGACCGCGCGCCGGTTGTACACCTTCACCAGCAGCTGGTTCTTCTGCTCCAGCGCACCGGTGACCTTCTGCTCGAGGATCTTCTCGTCGTACAGGTCCTGGATCCGGATCCCGATCCGGTTCATCTTGTCGGCGTACGTCGGACCGATGCCACGGCCCGTCGTACCGATCCGGCGGCTGCCGAGAAACCGCTCGGTGACCTTGTCGAGGGTCCGGTTGTACGGCGGGATGATGTGAGCGCTCGCACTGACCAGGAGCCGCGACGTGTCGACCCCCCGGGCCTGCAGCGCGTCGAGCTCCTCGAACAGCACGCTGAGGTCGACCACGACCCCGTTGCCGATCACCGGGGTGACACCCGGTGTGAGGATGCCGCTCGGGAGCAGGTGCAGCGCGTACTTCTCGGACCCGATCACGACCGTGTGGCCGGCGTTGTTACCGCCGTTGAACTTCACCACGTAGTCGATGACCTCGCCCGTGTTGCCGAGCAGATCGGTCGCCTTGCCTTTGCCCTCATCGCCCCATTGGGCGCCGACGAGCACGATTGCGGGCATCTCAGCCCTCCTGTGCTGGAAACGGTGAAGCCCGGAGACGTTCACCGGACATTCATCCGGCAACGCATCCAGGCTCTTGCGACCAAAGCCTACCGGACCGGAGCTCACTCGTTTCGGGCCTGTCCACAACCACCAAGCGATCGTTTCAAGTCCCTGTTTCATCAGGTGACGGGTTGCCAATTTCCGTGATCGCGTGCACACTCTTAGTCAGCGGCCCGCCGAAACTGCCGCAGGGGACGGTTCCGGCGGGCCGCTTCCTCATGTGCTCACTCCGCGCCGGCCGCCAGCCACTCGTTGACCCGCCGCTCAGCCTCCTCGCGGGAGACGTCCTCGACCCGGGTCATGATCGCCCAGCGATGCCCGAACGGGTCGATGACCGTGCCGAACCGGTCGCCGGTCAGGAAGGTCTGCACCTCTTCCACGGACTTCGCGCCCGCCTCGATCGCCTTCGCGTACGTCGCGTCCACGTCCGGCACGTAGTGCACCAGCGACGAGTGCACCCAGTCGCCGGCCGGCGCGCGCAACCCGATCTGCGGCATCTCGTCACTCAGCTGCAGCATCGAGTTGCCGAACTTCAGCTCGGCGTGTGCGACCCGTCCGTCCGGCAGGTCCTGCCGGCTGATCACCTCGGCGCCGAACACCGATGTGTAGAACTCGATCGCCTTCGGCCCGTCCGCGACGGCGAGGTACGGCGTCAGCGAGTGATAACTGTCGGGGATGGGGTTTACCGTGTTCGTCGTCATGCCACTCAGTCAATCTGCTGAGCCCCGAACGTTCTTGTAAGAAAGCGACAGCCCGCGTTGACCGAGCCGACCAGCAGCGAGAAGGGGATCCTGCATCCCCGCGAGCAGGCCCGGCATCGCTCGCTGAACCGGCTCGCCGCGGGGCCGGAGGCCGGGCGGTTCGTGGAGTGGTACTGGATCGTCGAGTGGGATCTCGACGAGCCGTACACGGCCGAGGTGCTGCCGTTTCCGGCGGTGAACGTGACGTTCGAGCAGCCGGGCGGCGCCTTCGTGAACGGGGTCTGCACGCGCAAGTTCGAGCGCGAGCTGCTCGGTCGCGGGCGCGCGTTCGGGGTGAAGTTCTGGGCCGGTGGGTTCGGCGCGATCACCGGCCTGGACGTCGGCTCGTTCCGCGACGAGGTGCTGCCGCTGACCGCGGTCTTCCCCGACGGCGACCGGCTCGCGGACCTGGTCTTCGAGGCCGAGTCCGACGTACGGCGGCGTGCTGTGTTCGAGGCGTTCCTGCGCGATCACCTGGCGCCGCCCGATCCGTCGTACAAGCTGGTCCGGGAGATCGTGTCGACGATGGCCGCGGACCGCTCGATGGCCCGCGTCGACGAGGTCACCGAGCGCTTCGGCGTACCGATCCGGACGCTGCAGCGGCTCTTCCGGCGGTACGTCGGCGTGGGTCCGAAGTGGGTGTTGCGGCGCTATCGGCTGCACGACGGCGCGGAGCTGCTCGCCCAGGGCGAAGTCGCCGAGCTCGCGGAACTGTCCGCATCCCTCGGCTACTTCGACCAGGCTCATTTCTCCAAGGAGTTCAAGCAGCAGATCGGGCTGACGCCGGCCGAGTACGCAGCACGCGCCGCGGCCGAACGCCAGATCACCTACCGCTGACCTTCACGGTCACCGCCATCGCTGTTGCCATCAGCGCCGCTCCGAGTGCTACCGCGAACCCGTACTGCGGGCTGTGCCCGTCAACGATCCAGCCGGCGAAGGCCGAGCCCAGCGCCATACCGGCTGCGCCGCCCGAGTTCACCCAGGTGAAGGCCTGGGTCAGGACCGCGGAGTCGACGGCCGACTCGGTCAGCACGGCCGACAGGGTCTGGAACGGTGCGATCGCCAGGCCGGGAAGTGCCAGCGCGAACGCTGCGGTCAGTGGGCTGTCCACCGCCATCAAGGGCAGACAGCTCACGGCCAGCCAGACGAAGGCGATGACGAACTGCGTCTCCGGAGCGATCCGCCAGCGCCGCGCGCCGTACAGGAGGCTGGCGAACAGACTCACCAGGCTGGTGATGCTGTAGAGCGGTCCGGCGAGTCCCGGCGTACCTCGTGAGACTGCGAACGCGGTGACGGAGACCTGCATGCTGCCGAAGAACAGACCGATGCCGACGTTGGTCCCGACCAGGCCGACAAATCGCTTGTGCAGCAAGCGTTTGGGGCTCTCGTGCTGACCGGACCTGCTCGGCGGCGGCGCAGTACCCCGCTGCACTGCCAGCAGGAAGCCGCCGGACAGCAGGAGACTGGTCGCGAGGACCGAACCGATGGCCGGGCTGCTGGACGAGCTCACGATGCCGACCAGTCCAGGGCCGACCATGAAGGCGACGCCGACGCTGAACGCCTCCAGTGCAAACGCTGTGGACAGGAGGGGCGTGTCCCGGAGTGCGTACGACCAACGCGCCCCAGTCTGCGCGCTCAGCTGCGGTAACGATCCACCTGCGAGGACACCGGCCACGACGAGTGCCCACAGAGAGGCGTGCGAGACCGTGAGACCGATGAGCAGCGCCATCGTCATCGCATGCGCCAGCAACGTGACGGGCAGCATCCGGGTCTGACCGAAACGGTCGATCAGCCGGGCGACCTGCGGCCCGGCGACCGCCTCGGCGACGGCGAAACCCCCTGTGACACTGCCTGCCGCGGCGTACGAGCCGGTCGATCCGTGCACCAGCCAGACGATGCCGAGGCCGGTCATGGCGATCCCGATTCGGGCCGGGGCCGCCGCTAGGTAGAACTTCCACGCGCCAGGAGTACGCAGTACCGCTGCGTAGGTGTTGGTGGGCGCGTCGATCCGTCCGGTGAGAGCCGGCACGGTGAGACCTTCCGCTGCCCGATGGGGCGGGGGACCCGACCGTGGGCGTCCTGCTTCGCCGGCCTGTCCGTCCGCCTAGAACCGTCCATGTTCGGCAGACAACGGGGACGCTCGCCACCTACCGGCACTGTCAACGGGCAGAAACCTTGATGGTTCAGGTTGACCGGAACATCGTACCGTCCTCGAGCACCGGCACAGAGTCGCTGCCGTCGACCTCAGCCGCGACCCCGACGTCCTCACCGAAGCCGTACTGCGTGAGCTCGCGACCGCCGGCGCACTCGTGCAGCAGCGCAGGCAGCTCGTCCGCGACCGCGTCGTACGCCGCCACCGCCGCTCGTGCTTCCGGGGAGAGGTCGTCGCGCTGGAGCGCACTCAGGAACCCGCCGGCTCCCCAGAGATCCTCGACCGCGGGCCGGAGCGACCCGTCCTTCCACCGCTCCCCTGCCGCGATCGCAACCACCCTGCGGCCGGCACCGTGCTCCTTGACCCAGTCCGCGGCAGCCCGCCGATTCTGCAACGACACCGCGAGCACCGTCGCGCCGCTGTCACTGAGCAGCTTCGCGATCGTCGATCCGTTCGGCGACGGCAGCACGAGCTTGGTGATTCCGGTCACTCGTCTGATGGACAGCGGCGACAGGCTGACGTCACCAGGGCCTGCCTCGGAACGGCCGACGGCCAGTTGCGCGCCGTACTTCTCGGCGTACGCGACTGCCGTCTCGTCTCGCCATCGGTACGGGTAGACGTCCATCCCGAGGTCGGCCGCGACGGTCACCGCCGTCGTGAACGAGAGCACGTCGACGACTGCGACGATGTCACCGGCAACGACCCCGGCGCCGACCGGCCCCCACTCGAACCCGACATCGAATCCGTCCTGCGCGTAAGGGCTGGTCACCCGGCAGATCATTCCGCCGGGCACCCAACCCCACAAGCAGGTTTCAGCTCAGAGCGTCGGCAGCAGCCGGCGACGAGTCCCGCAGGAACGTGGCGCAGCGCTCGGCCTCATCCTTCTCCTCGATGAGCGCGGCGGCCTTGCCCAGCGCCGCGAGCGCACGCAGGAACCCACGGTTCGGCTCGTGCTCCCACGGCACCGGCCCGTGCCCCTTCCAGCCGTTCCGACGGAGCAGGTCCAGGGCCCGGTGGTAGCCGGTGCGCGCGTAGGCGTACCCCTCGACCGTGCGCCCGTCCGCGAGTGCCGCTTCGGCGAGCACCGCCCAGGCCAGGGACGACGTCGGGTACTTGGCCGCGACGTCCGCCGGAGCGGCCCCGTCGGCGAGTTCCGCCGCGGCCGGGTCGACCGGTAGTAGTGTCTCGGGTGGACCGGACAGCAGATTGTTCAATTCCATAAGCACATCTTCGCCGATCACGCAGCCGAACCGGCACGTGACCGTCTGGCGAAATCCGTTGACCGTTCACCCAACGGCCACGGATGCTTGAGACCCTGCATCAACCGCCGTGGTTCCCAGCTACGGCCGGAAGGAGGCACCGGATGAGCGTCATAGTCCTGAACGCGTCGTACGAACCGCTGCACACCGTCTCGATCCAGCACGCCATCCGGATGCTGGTGCGGGAGGTCGCAGTGGTGGAAGAGTCGCACGGAGAGCGAACTATCGGCCCGTTCCCGGTCCCTCGAGTCCTCCGCCTGGTCCGGTACGTCGTGACGCACTGGCGCTACGCGGCCGGCCGGATGAAGTACAGCAAGCACGGCGTCCTGCGACGGGACAGGTTCCGGTGCGCGTACTGCGGTCTGGAGAACGCCGACACCATGGACCACGTCCAACCCAGATCCAGGGGCGGCCGCACCGAGTGGCTGAACGCCGTGGCCGCCCATGCCTCCTGCAACGAGCGGAAAGGCAACCGCACCCCGTCCGAGGCCAACATGCCCCTCCTCTGGCAACCCTGGGTACCAACCCGCGCAGAGCTCGTCATAGACACATGACGGGCATTTTTTATGCCCAAACTGCGCTCCGGGCGCACCCTGGAGATCACTGCCGTCGCTGACCGTCCGGACCTCGCCCATGCGGATATCGACGTGGGCGACTGGCCGGCCTTCATGCGCCACAACCGCGTCTCCGAGGCGTACTTCGCCCAAACCGCCGAGACCTTTGCCACGACCTGCCTGATCGCCACGTCCGAAGGCAGACCCGTTGGCGACGCTCACGCGGTCCAACTCTCCGGCGGCAACTTCCCCTCGGGAGGCTGGGAACAGTCGGTCGTCCGTGCCTTCACCGACGCCCGCCGCGGCGTCCAGCCCGACACCGCCTGTGCCCTGAACATCAGCGTCGCCCGAGACTTCCAGGGCGAGGGCGTCGCCGCCCTCCTGCTCGCCGCGCTCCGCGACGCAGCCGCAGACCTTGGCCTCAGCGCCCTCGATGCCCCCGTACGCCCGACGCACAAGCACCTCGAACCGTTGGTCGCGATGGACGACTACGCCTCCCGCACCCGCCCCGACGGTCTCCCCTTCGATCCTTGGCTGCGCACCCACGTTCGCGGCGGCGGACGGATCGTCTCCGTCGCACCGGCGTCGTGGGTGATCGCGGGATCCCTTGCAGAATGGCGCTCCTGGACCGGACTCCCGTTCGATCGCAGCGGGCCTGTCGAGGTCCCGGGCGCGCTCGTTCCGGTGGAGTGTGACGTCGTCGCCGATCGCGCGGTCTATGTCGAACCGAACGTCTGGGTGCGGCACGAGTTCTCCACAGATTGAAAATCGTCGGTCCGGACGGGGTCGGATCACGGCAAATTCTTGGGCATGAACCCTCAACTCGCCGTGATGGCGTCGATCCGGGGTGGCGTGTTCACCCGGGCCGACGCCCGTGCCTCCGGTTACCCCGACGCCGATATCGACTCCCTGCTGCACGCCGGCTCCTGGCGACGGATCCGGCGCGGGACGTATGCCGCTCACCGTTCACTCATGCTCGTCACCGACGAGGTCCTCTACCTGCGCCGGATCTACGACGTCCTGCGCGCCGGCGGACCCGGTGTGTTCGCCAGCCATCAGTCGGCCGCGGCCCTGCATGCCCTGCCCGTCTGGGGTCTCGACCTGACCCGCGTCCACGTGACCGCTGCGGACGGTCGCTCCGGCCGGCTCCGCGGCGTCCACCGCCACATCCGTGATCCAGTGGGGCCCGGCCTCCAACTGTGGAACAGACTGCGCATGACCTCGCCCGCCCGGGCGATCGCCGAGGTGGCCGCGACCTCGCCACCCGCGCCCGCAGTCGTGCTCGCCGACGCCGCGATGTACGCCGGACTCGTCAACCGGCGCACGTTGAACCATGCAGTCACGCTGCTGGACCACGGCACCAAGCGAGCCTCCAGGGTCCTCGACCAACTCACCGGATCGGCCTCGATCGCCGAGTCCCGCCTGCGCTTCATCCTCGCCGACGCCGGCCTGCCCGCCCCCAGCCCGTCACCACCACCGGGCACCGAACCAGCTGATCCCGACGTCTCCGCAGCCGAAGGACTGTGGTTCCCCGACGAGCGCACCGTCGTCGAGTTCGAACCCCGTTTCCCCTTCTGGTGCGAGGAATTCGAGCCGTCCACCGAGGAGCCGTTCCCCGAACCGACCGCTGCCGACCCCGACGGCCCGCAGCCCGTCGAGCACTGCTGGATCTCCTGGACCGACCTAGCCGACCCCCCGACCGTGGCCGACCGCATCCGAACCACGTTCACCCGAGCCGCCCGCCGCACCGGAATCCGCCACTTCGACCTAGCCCGAATCTGACAGAAGGACCCACCGCCAGTGGCGGTGAGTCCTTCGCAGACCCCCTACAGGAGGACCAGATGATGTCAGGCGTTCAGGGATGTGCCCGTCGAGCGGAGGTCTTCGCAGGCTTCTGCGACGCGCTTCGCCATACCTTCCTCGGCTGCCTTGCCCCAGGCGCGCGGGTCGTAGGCCTTCTTGTTGCCGACCTCGCCGTCGACCTTCAGTACGCCGTCGTAGTTGGCGAACATGTGGCCCGCCGCCGGCCGGGTGAACGCGTACTGCGTGTCGGTGTCGACGTTCATCTTGATGACGCCGTTGTCGACCGCCGCCCGGATCTCCTCGAGCGTCGAGCCGGACCCGCCGTGGAACACCAGGTCGAACGGGCGCTCCTTGCCGACCTTGGCGCCGACCGCGTCCTGGATCTCCGCCAGGATCTCCGGCCGCAGCTTGACCGCGCCCGGCTTGTAGACGCCGTGCACGTTGCCGAAGGTCAGCGCGGTCAGATAGCGGCCGTTCTCGCCGGTGCCGAGCGCCTCGACCGTGGCCAGGCCGTCCTCGACGGTGGTGTACAGCTTCTCGTTGATCTCGTTGGCGACACCGTCCTCCTCGCCGCCGACGACACCGACCTCGATCTCCAGGACGATCCTCGCCGCGGCCGTCTTGGCCAGCAGCTCCTTGGCGATCTCCAGGTTCTCGGTCAGCGGCACCGCCGAGCCGTCCCACATGTGCGACTGGAACAGCGGGTTCTCGCCGCGGGCGACGCGCTCGGCGGAGATCTCCAGCAGCGGCCGGACGAAGCCCTCGAGCTTGTCCTTCGGGCAGTGGTCGGTGTGCAGCGCGATGTTCACCGGGTAGTTCTTGGCGACCTCGTGCGCGTAGGCGGCCAGCGCGACCGAGCCGCTGACCATGTTCTTCACGGTGGAACCGGACAGGTAGTCGGCGCCGCCGGTGGAGACCTGGACGATGCCGTCCGAGCCCGCCTCGGCGAAACCGCGGATCGCGGCGATCAGCGTCTGCGAGGAGCTGACGTTGATGGCCGGGTAGGCGAAGCGGTTCTGCTTCGCCTTGTCCAGCATCTCGGCGTAGACCTCAGGGGTTGCAATAGGCATGTCTCGCGGTACTCCTCACAACACAGTTCTTGTGGGTTCGGCTCCAGTATTGCTGCCGGGTACTTCGTCGGATCCGGCGGCCCACCTGCCGAACCGGCCCGGTGGCCGGGGAGCGATCGGCAGGGATGCAGACCAGTTGATGAACAGGACAGGTCCAGTTCGTTGCGGGCCGATGACGACCGCGCGTCGGGCTCAGGCCGACCCGGTGCGCGGGCCGCGCGGGGTCAGGGCCATGTGCAGCCGGTAGCGGTCGGCGCGGTAGGCCGACCAGGACAATTCGACGACCTTGCGGCCGGCGAAGGTGGTGCGCTCGAGGACCAGCAGGGGTGCCCGCCGGGCCACGCCGAGCACCCGGGCGACATGACCGTCGGCGTTGTCCGCCCGGACGGTCTGCTCACCGGAGGTGACGACAACGTCGTACTCACTGGCAAAGACGTCGTAGAGAGTGCCGAGCTCGCGGCCGAGCAGGCCGGGGAAGAGCGCGGACGGGTAGTAGCCGACCTCGTAGGCCATCGGCGACGCGTCGGCCGTGCGGAGCCGCTCGACCCGGATCACCTTGGTGCCCTTCGGGACCCGCAGGCCCTTCGCGGTCTCGTCGGAGGCCTCGATCTCGCTGGCCGACAGCACCACGGTGCCGGGCTCGAGGCCACGGGCCCGCATCTCCCGGGAGAACGACGTGAGGTGCAGCTGCGAGTCGACCTGCGGACCGGTGACGAAGGTCCCCTTGCCGTGCACCCGTTCCAGGGCGCCGGACTCGACCAGGTCGCTGATCGCCTGCCGGACGGTCACCCGGGAGACGTTCAGCTTGTCCACCAGGGCCCGTTCGGAGGGGATCGGGTCCCCGGGATGAAGGTCGACATCGATCAGCCGTTCCAGCACCGATCGGACCTGGGCCCGCTTCGTCGCCACCATGGAATCTCGATCCTCCAGACCTGGGCGGGTCTCGGGGGTGCCCCGGGACGCCGCTCACTGCTATCGTGCGCAGCATACCTGTTAAGACCAGATAGGACCAGTGATCGTAGTGGTGTCTGTCCCCGCCTCGGAAACCCAGATGGCGCGCGAGATCGCCGAGCAGCCGGCCGCGCTCGCGGCGACGTTCGAGCATGTGCTGCCGCTGCGGCACGACATCACCCGCCTGGCCGCCGGGCGCCGGAACGTGATCTTCGTGGCGCGCGGATCGTCCGACAACGCCGGGGTCTACGGCCGCTATCTGACCGAGATCCACGCCGGCCGGCAGGCCTCCCTGGCCGCTCCTTCGGTCGCCACGCTGTACGGCGCGAACCTGGACCTCTCGAACTCGCTGGTGGTTGCGGTCAGCCAGTCGGGCGCGACCCAGGAGATCGTCGACACGGCCGAGTGGGCGAAGCGGAACGGCGCGGCGATCGTCGGCATCACGAACGACGGCAACAGCCCGCTGGCCTCGACGGCCGACGTCGCCCTGATCACGCAGGCGGGCCAGGAGCTCGCCGTACCGGCCACGAAGACGTACACGACGCAGCTGGCCGCGATCACGGTCGCCGTAGACGCGCTCGCGCCGCGGCCGGGGACGCTCGACGCCGATATCGCGCGGGTTCCGGACGCCGCGACCAAGATGTTGTCCGGCTCGGTCGACGCGGCCGCGGACCTGCTGGCGGCGGCGCACGACGTGCTGGCGAGCGGTCGCGGGTTGACGTTCGGCACGACGCTCGAGGTCGCGCTGAAACTCGAGGAGACCTGCCTGCAGCCGGTCCGCGGACTCTCGTACGCCGACCTGAAGCACGGCCCGATCGCCGTCGTCGACTCCGACCTGGTGACGATCCTGGTCGCGGCGGGCGAAGGTCCCGCGCTGCCCGGCATGATCGAGCTGGCCGGCATCGTCCGCGAGAAGGGCAGCAAGATCCTCGGCATCGGCGGCGACCCGACCTTCGCCTCCCGCTGCGACGTGAACCTGGCCGGCCCCGACCTCCCTGAAACCCTGGCGCCGCTCGCGCTGGTCATCCCGGCGCAGCGCGCGATCGAGCTCCTGGCCCGCAAACTCGGCCTCGACCCCGACGCCCCCCGAGGCCTCCGCAAGGTCACCCAAACCGACTGAACAAAGTGCTCACTCGGTGAGCACTTTGGCTGGAATCGTGGTGGTCGTCAACCGGGGCAACACCTGAGAGAGGACCACCACGATGTTGCGAGGGCTTGCGACTGTCAGCTTCTACGCAGGCGACGTGAAGGCGGCGCGGCGCTGGTACGAGGAGCTGCTGGGGATCGAGGCGTACTACGCGGTGCCGTCCGCGGAGGAGCCGGCGTACGTCGAGTTTCGGTTCGGGGACTTCCAGTGCGAGCTGGGGATCATCGACGCCAAGTACGCGACGCATCAGGTCGGGCCGGTGGCGGCCGGGGCGATCGTCAACTGGCACGTCGACGACCTGCAAGGCACGCTCGCGCGGCTGCTCGAGCTCGGGGCGACGCTCAACGAAGGAATCGTTGAGCGAGGCAACAACACGGGCTTCCGCACCGCGTCGGTCGTCGACCCGTTCGGCAACCTCATCGGCATCATGAACAACCCGCACTACCTGCAGATTCTCGAAGAACTGAAGGCCTGAGGGCGCGGGACGTTCAGAAGTCGATCCGCATCACCGCGCGGCGTTTGCCCGGCCGGCTCACCTCGACGAACCCGGCGTCGGCGAACATGCCGAGAGTGCCGACCGATCCGCCTTCGACGAAGTCGGGGTAGCCCTCCACAGCGCGAGCGCCGCGTTCACGGGCGAAGTCGGCGGCGGCGCGGGCGAGTGCGTGACCGACACCGCGACGCCGGTAGCCGACGCGGGTGACGAAGCAGGTCACGGCCCAAACGGTCGTGTCGGCCTTGTCCTCGTTGCGGTCCTGCCAAGGGATCCGGTAGTCGCGGAGGAGCCTCGGGTGGTCGGCGCGCGACGCGACGGCGCACCAGCCGACGGGTTCGCCGTCGAGGTACGCGACCAGGCCGCTCGTGGTCTTGGCCTTCGGGTTTCCGCAGGCGGTCTGGTCACGGAGCCGGGCGGCGAGTTCTTCGGGGCCTTCCGAGGCCCAGGATTCCTTGGGCAGCATCCGGAACCGCTGGCATGAGCAGCGCGCGGTGTCTCCCCTGGTACCGAAGATCGCCTCGAGGTCCTCGGCGGTCGCCTGGTTCGCGGGGACGATCGTGAGCTGTTCCGGGGCAATTGGTTCGCGGGAGCCCGGGGGGCGCGGAACGGGCGTCCGCGGGGGCGCGGGCCGCGTCTCGCGGCGGGGCAGCGCGTCCAGCATGAGCCGGACGTCGACCGTGTCGCCTGGGTCCAGTCCGTGCGGCTTGCGTACTGCGTCCTTCAGCGGGAGCAGGTAGCTGCCGTCCTTCGGCCACAGCGACGTCTTCCACTCGATGCTGCCGATCCGGGCGCGAATCGGCAGCATTCCCCAGCCGTAACTGGCGGCCGAGGCCACGGCCCGCAGCGCGTCGCCCTCCTCGTCCGGCACAGGGACGAAGTAGTACGGCGCCGGACCGCGCCATTCGATGACCTCGCCGCTGAAGGACTGCTCCATGGGTCAGATGCTAGGCCCGGTTCCGGACAGACCACTTCCGGATTCAGCGCCGACTTCTAGGACGTCAGAAGCTGCCGCGGTGGGTGAGGGCGGTGGTGATCTGGGTCGCCGCCCGGTGAAGGTGCGGCAGGAACTCCTCACAGAGGGACGTCGGCGTTGAGCGGGAGGCGTGAGCCGAGACGTTCAGCGCGGCGATGACGCGCCCGCGGGAGTTGTGGATCGGAGCGGCGATGGAGCGGAGACCGAGTTCGAGTTCCTGGTCGACGAGGGCGTAACCGTCGGCGCGCGCCTGGGCGATGCTGGCGCGGAGGTCATCCGGGGCCGTGATCGTGCGATCGGTGAGCGGTTCGGCCTGCAGGTTTTCGAGGTAGGCCATGAGGTCTTCGTCGGGCAGAGCGGAGAGGAGGACACGACCCATCGAGGTCGGGTACGCCGGCAGCCGGGCACCGACCCCGAGGGCGACGGTCATGATCCGGCTGGTCGGCACGCGGGCGACGTACACGATGTCCGGGAGGTCCAGGGTTGCGATCGAGCAGGACTCGCGGGTCTTGGCGCTCAGCTCCTCCATGAACGGGCCGGCGAGTTCGCCGAGGTCCAGGGACGAGAGGTAGGCCCAGCCGAGGGCGAGGACGCGTGGGGTGAGGGAGAAACGGCGGTTGTCGCTGCGTACGTAGCCGAGTTCCTCCAGCGTCAGCAGGATCCGCCGCGCGGTCGCGGGTGTGATGCCGACCGCGCGCGCCACCTCGCTGAGGGTCAGCGAGGGCGCTTGGGTGGAGAACGCGCGGATCACCGCGAGGCCGCGCTCCAGACCCTGCAGAAACGTTCCTGTAGACGCGTCTCCCGGCATCCGCTAGCCTGCTTTTCGTTGAAAGAAGAACTATTCGCTGAGCGAAATCCTAGCGGAGCTGCCGATGCCAGGTCCAGTGGAGTCTGGATTCGTGCACACGTTCCTGCCCGGGCGGGTGGTGTTCGGGGCGGGCTCACTCGACCAGGTCGCGACCGAGGTCGAAGCTCTCGGGGTACGGCGAGCGCTCGTGGTGGCGACGAACTCCGCACGCGCCGCGGCCGACCTGGTGGAACGCCAACTGGGCGACCTCTTCGCCGGGCGGATCGACGGCGTGGCACAGCATGTCCCCACCGAGGTAGCGGAGGGCGCGCGGGCGAAGGTACGCGAGGTCGGAGCGGACGCGGTCGTCGCCATCGGTGGCGGGTCGGCGATCGGGTTGGCCAAGGCGATCGCCCTCACCACCGAACGGGTGGTGATTGTTACGGTGCCGACGACGTACGCCGGGTCTGAGATGACGCCGGTGTGGGGTGAGACGACGGCTGGGCGTAAGAGCACCGGGACTGATGTGCGGGTGTTGCCGCGGGTCGTGGTTTATGACCCGGTGTTGAGCCGCGGCCTGCCGTTGAAGGTGACGGCGGCGAGCGTGGCGAATGCGATCGCGCATTGTGTGGAGGCGGTCTGGACACCGAAGGCCGATCCGATCACGGAGCTGACCGCGGTGGAAGGACTGCGGGCGCTGAGCAACGGATTACGGGATGTACTGGCCACCCCCGACGATTTAGATGCTCGGAGCAAGCTTTTGTACGGCGCCTGCTTGGCGGGATCGGCGTTGGCGACAGCTGGGACCGGCCTACATCACAAGCTGTGCCATCTGCTGGGCGGCACCTACAACCTGCCGCACGCCGAGACACACGCGGCGGTGCTTCCGCAGGTTGCCCGCGTCAACGCTTCCTCAGTTCCACAAGCGAAAGCGCGACTGGA
The DNA here is from genome assembly GCF_053607525.1 of Kribbella sp. NPDC055110. Taxonomy (NCBI): domain Bacteria; kingdom Bacillati; phylum Actinomycetota; class Actinomycetes; order Propionibacteriales; family Kribbellaceae; genus Kribbella; species Kribbella sp. NPDC055110. The sequence goes on along the minus strand of NZ_JBSGTS010000020.1, from coordinate 23,498 downwards.
AGCCGCCTTGGGCACAGCAGATCTGGCGGGCGGCTTGTTCGACCTGTTCCGGTCAGCGGGGGTGCCCACGAGTTTGCGGGAGCTGGGCTTGACCGAGGCGCAGGTCGCGGAGGCAGCCGCGGCGTTCAAGCCGACGGACAACCCGATCCCGGTGACGGAGGACCTGGTGCGGGAGATCCTGACCCGCGCCTGGTCCGGTACGCGACCTTGATGAGCGAGGAGACCGGATGGACCTGCAAGGAGATGACCTGACCGCAGCCGTGGTGGCCAGCTTCGGGGACAGCCCGAGTGACCGCTACCGCGAGGTGATGAGCGCCCTCGTACGCCACCTGCACGCGTTCGCGCGCGAGGTGGACCTCACCGAGGACGAGTACTTCACCGCGATCGACTTCCTGACCCGGACCGGTCAGATCTCGACCGGCACGCGACAGGAGTTCGTGCTGCTGGCCGACGTACTCGGGCTGTCGATGCTGACGGTCGGGCTGGGGAACCGGAAGCCGCCCGAGGCCACGCAGTCCACTGTGTTCGGCCCGTTCTTCGTCGAGGGGTCGCCCGAGGTTCAGCTCGGTGACGACATCTCGAACGGTGCCCCTGGACAGCCGTGCCTGGTGAGCGGGCGTGTCCTCAACACCAAAGGCGAGCCGATCCCGCAGGCGCTCGTGGAGACCTGGCAGGCCGACGAAGACGGGTTCTACGACGTACAGAAGGAACTCGACGGTCCGCAGAACCGTGCCCATCTGACGACCGATGCCGAAGGCAACTACCGGTTCTGGGCGGTGAAGCCGGTCGCGTATCCGATCCCCGACGACGGGCCGGTCGGCGAACTGCTTCGAGCCGGTGGGCGCGGTCCGATGCGACCCGCGCACATCCACTTCATGGTCACCGCACCGGGATACGCCCGCCTGATCACCCATGTCTTCGCGGCCGGGGACGAGTACCTCGACACGGACGCGGTCTTCGGAGTCAAGCAGTCCCTGATCGCCGACTTCATCGAGCATCAGGACGACGGCAAGAACTACTACACCGTCAACTACGACTTGGTACTCGCCACCGCCGAGGAGGCTCAGCAATGATCACCACAGACGTTCTCATCGTCGGCAGTGGCCCGGCAGGCGGGGCCGCCTCCCTCTTCCTGTCCACGTACGGCGTCGACAACATCGTCCTCACCCGGTACGGCTGGACCGCCAACACGCCCCGCGCGCACATCACGAACCAGCGCACGATCGAGTTGATGCGCGACGCGGGCATCGAGGACGAGGTCACCGACAAGGGCACCGCGCACGAACTGATGGGTCAGACCGCGTTCTGCACCAGCCTGGCCGGCGAGGAGATCGGCCGGATCCGCACGTGGGGCACGCATCCACGCCGCCTGGCCGACTACACGGAAGCCAGTCCGTGCCTGCCCATGGATCTCCCCCAGACGCTCTTCGAGCCGATCCTGGTCAGTACAGCGGCCGCCCGCGGTGCCCGGCTCCGGTTCAACACGGAGTACGAGAAGCTCGAGCAGGACGACGACGGTGTCACCGCCACGGTGCGGGACCGGCTGAGCGACACGACGTACCAGATCCGCGCCAAGTATCTGATCGGCGCGGACGGCGGGCGGAGCAAGGTTGCCCAGGACATCGATCTGCCGATGGCGGGTGCGATGGACATCGAGGGCTCGATGAACATCGTGTTCGAGGCCGACCTGAGCCGGTACGTCGCACATCGCCCGAGCGTTCTGTACTGGGTCCTGCAGCCCGGCGCCCAGATCGGCGGGATCGGCGCGGGCCTCGTCCGGATGGTCCGCCCGTGGAACGAATGGCTGATCGTCTGGGGCTACGACATCAACCAGCCCGCCCCGGTGGTCGACGAGGCGATGGCGACCGAGATCGTGCACAACCTGGTCGGCGACGACACGATCGACGTGAAGCTGAAAGGTACGTCGGTCTGGAGCGTCAACCACATGTACGCCGAGAAGCTGTCGAAGGGCCGCGTTTTCTGTATGGGTGACGCGATCCACCGGCACCCGCCGAGCAACGGCCTCGGCTCGAACACCTCGATCCAGGACGCGTACAACCTGGCGTGGAAACTCGCGCTGGTGCTCAAGGGCCAGGCCGCGCCCGAGCTGCTGCAGAGCTACGACGCCGAGCGTGCCCCGATCGCGCGGCAGATCGTTGACCGCGCCAACAAGAGCCGCAACCAGTTCGGGCAGATCTTCCGGGCCCTCGGCATGACGCCGGACGCGCCGGCCGGGCGGACGATCGAGTCACGCAAGGACGACACCCCGGAGGGCGCGGCGCAGCGCGAGGAACTGCGGAAGGCGATCGAGCTGAAGGACTACGAGTTCAACGCGCACGGTGTCGAGCTCGGGCAGCGTTATCGGTCGTCCGCTGTCGTCGACGACGGTACGCCGGAGCCGCCGTACGAGCGGGATCACGAGCTGTACTACCACCCGACAACCTGGCCCGGCGCCCGGATCCCGCACTGCTGGCTGACGCGCGGTTCGGACACCTTGAGCACGCTGGACGTGGTCGGGAAGGGCCGGTTCACCCTGCTCACCGGCATCGGCGGCGATGCGTGGGTGAAGGCAGCGCAGTCCGTGTCCGAGCAGCTCGGCGTACCGATCGAGCCGTTCGTGATCGGGCCTGGCCGTGAGCTGGACGACCTGTACGGCGACTGGGCGCGGGCGCGCGAGGTCCCGGACGAGGGCTGTCTGCTCGTCCGGCCCGACGCGCACATCGCCTACCGCGCGTTCGACCAGCCCGACGACGCGACGGAAACGCTGAAGCAGGCCGTCAGCAGCGTGTTAGGCCGCTGACGCCGCCTCCGAACGGAGGATCTTGTCCAGGATCGCCGAGATCTCCGCGGTCTCGGCGTCGAGCAGGGTGATCAGCGCGACTCTCGAGGTCTCTGACCGAGCCTCCAGAGCTGCCGCGCTCAACGCGCGCACGGTGCCCAGCTCGTGTATCAGTTCGTCCCACAGAGTGTTCATCAGCAAACCCCCATGTGCCCCGTCACCACATCCAGCGCGACGAGAAGCCTCACTTCTGTCTCACCGAGAACAACGGGCGCAAGCGGTGGAAGGTTACGGACTTGTCAACAATTCCCAGCTGTGGGCGGGAACCGGCCGGGTGTTCGCGAGCGGGAATTGCTGCTCCTGATCGGAGATGTTCAGCAGCAGGACGATCGATTGGTCACCGTGCGTGCTCCGCAGCGCGAGCGACTCGTTGGTGAGGTGCTCGACAGTCGTCCGCGCCCGGGTCAGCCACGGATGCCGACGCCGTACGCCGATGAGGTCCTGGTGCAGGCGGTACGTCGGCCTGCCGTACGGCGCCAGCTCGTCAGGTGACCCGGGGAACGCCGGCCGGATGGCGTCGTCCCCGCCGGCGCGATCCTCCTTGAGACCGCGGAACGCCTGCTCGTCGCCCGAGTAGACACTCGGTACGCCGGCCACCGTGAACAGGATCGCCAGCGCATGCCCGAGATGGCGCTCGTCCTCGAGCCGGGTCGCGAGGCGGGTCACGTCGTGGTTGCCGACGAACGTCTGCGGGACGAACGTGTCGAGCAGTGCGTTGTGCCGGCCGAGCGCGTGCGAGAGCTCGTAGAAGTTGCGATCGTTGAGCGAACTCCAGATCGCCTTCCAGAGCTCGTACTGCGTGACGGAATCGAGCCCGCTCTTCTCGACGTACGCGGCGTAGTCGCCGTGGATCACCTCGCCGAAGTACCAGGTGTCCCGGTCCCTCGGCAGCGCGTCACGCCAGAACTCGGGCGGTACGGCGTACGCCGCGTCCAGGCGCCACGCGTCGACACCGCGGTCGTTCCAGAACCGCACGACGTCACCGACGTACTGCGCGACGTGGGGGTTGCTGTGGTTGAGCGCCACCAGGTGTTCGTGCCCCTCGAAAGTGTCGCGGCCGCGGAACCATTCCGGGTGGGCGAAGGAGCGGGCGACGTGGTTGAAGACGCCGTCGAGGGCGACCCGGAGGCCGCGGGCGTGCGCCTGGTCTATCAGGCGGTCGAAGTCGGCGTCGTCACCGAGGCGCGGATCGATCCGGAAATGGTCGACGGTGTCGTAGCCGTGGGTTTCGGAGGCGAAAACGGGACCGAGCAGGAGCCCGTTGCAGCCCAGCTCGATCGCGTAGTCGAGCCAGCTCTCCAACTGCGGCAAGCGATGCACAACCGTCTCACGGGCCGTCTTCTCAGCCGCAGTGAAGCCGAGCGGGTAGATCTGCCACCAGATCGCGTGGTCAGGCCACATGTCGCCTCCTGAGAACCAGAGTAGGAAGGATCGCGATCAGGCAGCCGATCACGGTGTCGATCAGGCGGTACCCGACCGTCGAGAGTCCCGGCGTACGGCCGAGGTCCAGCAGGAGAACGACGAGCGGGGTCATGACCGCGGCGTAGGCCGCGTAGTTGCGTTCCTTCAGCAGCGGTCGCAGTCCGGCGAGGACACCGACCACTGCCACGATCGCCCACGACGGCGGCACCCAGAGGACGAGCGCGCCTCCGACGAGTACGCCGACGCACGTACCAAGACAGCGTTGCGTTGCCCGAAGCAATGATCCGCCGCGGCGCCGCACCACGATCACGACGGCAAGCGCGATCCAGTAGCCCTTCTCCTGATGCCACAGCACGCCGATCACTTCGGCCACTGCGAGCGCCGGCACCAGGCGTACGACGTACTGCCAACCCTCGAAGCGATGCAGCGTTCCCCACCAACGTCGCCACAACTGCCGGTACGTCGGCGCGCCGCCGGCCGGGGCAACCGGTGCCGAGAACGCGGCCGCCACGAGCCCGAGCAGGATCGCCCACGCCACCCCGACCGCAAACCACCGCGCGACCTCCCACGCCGCCCCACCCAACCCGGTCGCCAGCACCAGAAACGTGATGAACCGAGCCGTCGCATCAGCCGTCCACCGACTGAACCCACCAACCAAAGCCGCGGCCGCAGCCAGCACCACCACCCCAGCCGCGCCCACCCACCCCCGACCTCCCAACCACGCCCCAACCAACGCGGCCCCCGCCACCACAACCCCAACGCGACCTTGAGCCCACACCAACCACAACGCGCGACTTTGAGCACCGGCCAACCATGAAAACGGTCTGCGAATGGTTGGTGGGTGCACAAAGTTGACGGCCATGGCGCCGAGGGCCGCGAAGGAGGCGTGGACGAGGTCGTCGGCGATCACGCCGTACGCGATCGGGACCGCCATCGACAGCGCCACGCCGACCAGTTGCACGGGGTCAGCAGGCGATTGCCGCGACCAGCGGACCAGGTCGCGCGCAGCGAAGGTCTGATCGGCGTACATAGCGACTCTCTGATCGACTGAAAGTAAGCCGAGCTTAACACCGTGCCACAGGACTGCAAGCTAATCAGCGAAGAACAGTAAGTGTTAGCGTAGTATTTGTGAACGATGTGAGAGAGACCGCGACGCTGCTCCGGAGGGCGAGCACGCGCCTCGCCCTCCGGATGCGGGTCGAGCGCCCGGCCGACGGGACGAGCGGCGCCGGGCTCACGGTGCTCGGCCTGCTTCACCTGCGCGGGCAGCTGACGGCGACCGAGCTCGCGGCCGCCGAGCGGGTCCAGCCACAGTCGCTGACCCGAGTACTCGCGGCACTGGACCAGAACGGGCTGATCAGCCGCTCACCGGACACAAGGGACCGCCGCCGCCAGACCATCGATCTCACCGAGCGGGGCCTGCAGGTGCTGATCGAACACGTCCGCCAATCCGACGACTGGCTCACCCGCGCCATGACCGAACGACTCACTCCGACCGAATTGGACGTACTGCGGCTGGCCTCGAACCTGATCGAGCAACTGCTCGAGGAAACCTAAGGTCGCTGACCGAACGTGTGCCGGCGGATCCAGGCGTGCATCGCGATCGCGGCCGCGGCGCTGGCGTTGATCGAGCGGGTTGAGCCGAACTGAGCGATTGAGAGCACGGCAGTGCAGATCTGGTGTGCGTCGTCGGTGAGCCCGGGCCCCTCCTGACCGAAGAGCAGGATGCACTCCCGGGGCAGGTCGTACGTCTCCAGCGGCACCGATCCCGGCAGATTGTCGATGCCGATCACGGGTAGACCGCGCTCAGCGGCGTACGTCGCGAGGTCCGACAGCTCCGGCTGGTGGCGGACGTGCTGGTAGCGGTCGGTGACCATCGCGCCGCGGCGGTTCCATTTCCGGTTACCGACGATGTGGACCTCGGCGGCGAGGAACGCGTTCGCGGTCCGGACGACCGAGCCGATGTTCAGGTCGTGCTGCCAGTTCTCGATCGCCACGTGGAACGGGTTCCGCTGCCGGTCCAGGTCCTCGACGATCGCCTCGAGCTTCCAGTACCGGTACTTGTCCACGACGTTGCGCCGGTCGCCGCCCGCGAGCAGCTCCGGGTCGAGCCGCGGGTCGTCCGGCCAGTCGCCCTCCCAGGGACCGACGCCGACCTCGCTCGGGCCCACCATGTCCGCTCCCCGTACGTCGCCGCTCAGCTCATGCACAGGTTGGGACGCTACCCTGTCCGCGTGCTGCCTTTTGTCGCGATGCTGATGCCCAACTGGATGGACCCGGAGTACCTGCTGCACTGGCTGGGTGACTGGGCCCTATGGGGCACGCTGGTGGTGGTGTTCATCGAATGCGGGGTGCTGTTCCCGATCCTGCCCGGTGACTCGCTGCTCTTCGCCGTCGGCCTGTTCATCGCGCAAGGCTCCATCGGCGTACCGCTCTGGCTGGCCTGTGTGCTGCTGACCGTCGCCGCGTTCCTCGGCAACGTCTCCGGCTACTACATCGGCCGGGCCCTGGGTACGTCGTTGTTCCGCAATCCGAACGCCCGGTTCCTGAAACCGAAGTACATCGAGCAGACGCACGACTTCTTCGACCGGTACGGTCCGCGGGCCCTGGTGATGGCGCGCTTCGTGCCGATCGTCCGAACGTTCATCACGATCGTGGCCGGCGCCGGGAAGATGGATCCGAAGAAGTTCTTCCTCTGGACCGGGGTCGGCGCCGTCATCTGGGCGCCGGGCATCACGCTGCTCGGTCACGCGCTCGGCAACGTGAAGTTCATCCACGACCACCTCGAGTCGGCGCTGATCCTGCTGGTGGTGGTCTCGCTGATCCCGATGGTCGTCGAGTACTTCCTGGCCCGCCGCCGCAACCGCAACAACAAGTCCGGCGACGCCCCCAAGCACTCCGCCCCCAAGCACATCGTCGGCAGTGACTGAAACAGCCAGACCGCCCGACTCAGTGCCCAAACGGGAAATGCGGTTCTGACCAGACCCAGTCGGTGCTGAGCAGCGCCAGTTCGGCGGCCTCGACCGGTCCGGTCGGCAGCGGGCCGATCACCTGACCGGAACCGAGTGAACAAGCCACCCGGATCCGGTCTGCCGCCTGGTACCAGACCAGCGCCCCCCGTGGCGCAGCCCCTTCGCGAAGCAGGGCGTGGTGGTCGAGCCAACGAACCGCATCGGCTGCGTCGTGCCAGCCGCTGTCGTGCGCATAACCGAAAGCCATCCGCTGGAACTTCAGCGGCCAGTCGAGCCACGCCGCCGATCCGACGCGTTCCAACTGCCAGTTGAGCGCCGCCTCGGTGTCCCGCGGGTTCGCCACCCGCGGGACGTTCCCGCGTTCCACGACTACGTCCCCCCAGGCCATAGGTCCTCCCCGATCCCCGTCCTCGGCCTACGTGCCGTGGCATGGTCAGAATCCTGCCGAACCCGAATACACCCGCCGTACATTGACGGGTCAGCCAGCTGCGGCGCCTGCCTCGAACCCGGCGAGCAGGCGGCGGCACTCGGCCGCCGCGTCGTCGTTCCCCGCCTGCTGCCACACGCGGGCAGCCCGTTCGAGGGTACGGCGGGCATTGTCGAGACTGCCCGTCGACAGGTAGAGCTCGCCGAGGTGCTGCGCCGCCTCGCCCTCGACGCTGCGATCGCCCAGCCGGTGACCGATGTCGATCGCGTCCAGCAGGATCTTGCGCGCCGCGGCCACCTCACCGCGTTCCATCAGCGCCTGCCCGAGCAGCGCCCGGGTGTACGCCGCACAGTGGTCGTCACCCATCCCGTCGAAGATCGCGAGCGCTTTCCGCAGTTGCCGGACCGCCTCGTCGTGGCGTCCTTGATGCACCCGGAGGTCCGCGATCCGCCGCCGTACCTTCGCTTCCCGGTGGGCGTCGACCCGCCGTACGGCGATCAGGAACGCCTCGGCCAGGAGCCGCCGGGAGGTGGCCAGATCGCCGCGGACCATGTAGATGTTCGCGGCCGCCGTCCGTGCGAGGGCCTCGGCGTTGGCGTTCCCGTCCTCGACGAACGCCTCGATCGCCTTCTCGTACTGCTCCAGGCCCTTGTCGCGCTCGCCGCGTTCCCGCAGCCAGGTGCCGAGCCCGACGGCGGCGACACCTTCACCGAGCCGGTCGCCGACCTCCGCGAACGCCTGCGCCGCCGCGTCGAAGTGCCGGCGCGCGGTCTCCCAGTCGTCCTGGTAGACGGCGAGCTGGCCGAGGTTCCGGTGCATGATCGCCTCGCCGCGCCGGTCGCCGCACGCGATCGCGCTGATCAGCCCCTGCTGGTGCGAGCCGTTCCAGTCGTCGAATCGGGCCCGAAGGTCGAGGTACGGCCCCCACGCCGCCGCGATCCGCCACGCGTGCTCGTGCAGCCCGTTCTGCGCCGCGGCCCGGATGGCCGGCACGAACGTACTGCGCTCGCTGTCGAACCAGGCGATCGCGTCGGTCTCGGTGAACGGCGACGGGTCCGGCGCCGTCAGCGGACCGGTGTGCTCCAGTACGCCGAAGTACTCGAAGGACAGGCCGTTGTTGGCGCGCCGGATCTTGTTCAGGATCGCGTCGACCACGGCCTCGACATCGCGGACCGCCTGCGCCTTCTGCTCGTCGTCGCCGACGCCGAGCGCGTGCAGCCGCAGGAGGTCGTGGACGCGATAGCGCGCCGTACCGCGCTGGTCGACCGAGCTGATCCGGACCAGGTTGACCTCGATCAGCCGATCCAGACTGCGTCGTACGGCGGCCGGTGACGCGACCGCCTCGAGCGCACGGGCGGAGAAGACGCCTACTGCGAAGTGACCGATCAGCCGGTACAACCGGGCTTCTTCAGGACTCAGCGCGCCGTAGCTCAGGTCCGCGCTGGACCGTACGGCGAGCTCGCCGATGCTCAGCTCGTCCAGCCGTGACGTCTCGTCCCGCAGCCGCCGCGCCAGCTCACGTGCACTCAGATCGGGGCGCTGCGCCAGGCGGCTGCCGACGATCCGGATCGCCAGCGGCAGGTTCGCGCAGGCCGCCAGGATCTCCTCGGCCTCGGGTGACGACGGGTCGATCCGGCCGGCGCCGGCGACCGACGACAGCAGGAGAGCTGCCTCGCGGTCGTCGAACGTGTCGAGCGGCGTGCTGTCCGCGCCTGCCAGGTCCATCAGTCGGTTGCGGCTTGTCACCACCACCGCTGAGGCGCCGGTGCCGGGCATCAGCGGAATCACCTGACTCGCACTGGCTACGTCGTCGAGGATGATCAGCACGCGGCGGCTGGCCAGCTCTGAGCGCAGCATGGCCGAGCGCCGCTCCGGGTCGGTCGGGATCGCATAGTCGGGCAGGTTGAGGCTGAGCAGTAGATCGGTCAGTGCGGCGGCCGGGTCGCGCGGGTGCGTCGCACCGTGCATGTCCAGGTAGATCTGCCCGTCGGGGAAGTACTCGCGGACCAGGTGGCCCAGCCGTACGGCCAGGGACGTCTTCCCCGTCCCGGGGGCACCGGAGATGACAGCGATCGGCGGCCGTACCGGGTCGCGGCCGCAGACCAGGTCGCGCAGCTGGTCCAGGAGCTCCTGCCGGCCGCTGAAGTCGGCCAGGTCGAGCGGGAGCTGGCTCGGCGGCCGCAGCGGATCGGTCAGCTCGGGCGCGGCCATCGGTCCGGGTTGTGCGGTTGGTCCCGGGCGGTCCGCCGTACGGTCCGCAGGGATGCCCGGGTTGGGCCAGTTGGCGGAGCGGCCGTTCTCGGCGCGGGCTCCGGCGGACTCCAGTTCCGGACCAGGCTTGATGTCCAGCTCGTCGGCGAGCGTCTGCACTGCCTTCGTGTACGCCGCTCGCGCCTCACCCACTCGCCCCGCAGCGACCAGCGCGTCGACGAGGCGCCGCCAGAGCTGCTCGTCGTACGGGTCCTCGGTGAGGCGTGCACTCAGCAGTACGGCGGCACCGCTCGCGTCGCCGTACTCGAGCCGCAGGTCCAGCAGGCTGTCGACGAGCCCGCGGTGCTGCGCCTCCAGGCGGGCGATCGAGCCCTCCCAGGCCGCGGGCATCGGCAGGTCCTCGAGCGGACGGCTGCGCCAGAGCGAGTACGCGCGGGACAGCACCTGCATCGCCTGGCGGCCGTCACCCTGGTCGCGGAGGTGGCCGCCTTCCGCGAGCAGCGACTCGAACAGGCTGGCGTCGAGCTCGTCGACACCGACCTCGATGCTGTAGCCGGCGGCCGACGTGTCGATCGGAGCGGGCAGGCCGGCGTCCTGCAGCACTCCGCGGAGCGCCCGGACGTACGTCCTGATGTTGGCGGTCGCGGACCGCGGCGGGGTGTTCTCCCAGAGCGCGTCCGCGATCAGGTCGGTCGAGACGAACCGGTTCGGGTGCAGCAGCAGCGTGGCGAGCAGCTGACGCGGTTTGGCGGCCTTGAGCGGCTGGCCCGGGACGTGAACGAGGCGCAGAGGTCCGAGGATCCCGTACCTCAGACTATCCACTCGTCCGACCTCTCCACTCTGGAACCGACCTATCGTGGCATCCGGCTGTACGCCGAAGGAAGTCCGATGTACGCCGGATGTATCTCAGTCCGGCACTGTTGACACAGGTACCGGGGGGAGGGCAGGCCCGGAGGTGGCGACTTGACCGCCGTCACACCGGGCCTGGCACTGGGAGAGAGTCCGGGATCGGGGGTCCTGGACTACGGGGAACCGGTGCCTACTGGCCACCGGTGAATGGCGGCTGTCCGTCCTGTGGCGCGGGGGAACCCGCAGGCGGCCCGCCCACCGGTGGCTCCCCCTGGTACTGCCCCGGGATCTGCGGCGGGTAGTTGCCCTGGTCCCCCGGCATCTGCGGGTGGATCTGACCCGACGACGGCGCGCCCGGCTGCATCTGCGGTGGCGCCTGCTCGCCCGCGACCGAGCCGATGGTGCCGAACGACACCTGCGGCACCGCGCGCACCTGCTCGTCCTTGACCTCGAAGTAGCCGGCCTTCTCGAACTTGAAGCCGCCCGCGATCAGGTTCGACGGGAACGCCTCGATCCGGGTGTTGTAGTCGCCGACGTTCGCGTTGTAGAACCGGCGGCCGGCCGCGATCCGGTCCTCGGTGTCGGTCAGCTCGCGCTGCAGACCGAGGAAGTTCTGGTTCGACTGCAGCTGCGGGTACTGCTCGACCGAGATCATCATCTGACGCAGCGCGCCGGACAGCTGACCCTCCGCAGCGGCCCGCTGCTCCGGGTTCGAGCCCTGCACGTTCACCGCCTGGGTGCGCAGCCGGGCGACCTCCTCGAACACGTGCCGCTCGTGCGCCGCGTACGCGCGCACGGTCTCGACCAGGTTCGGGATCAGGTCGTACCGGCGGTGCAGCTCGACGTCGATCTGCCGCCACGACTCCTGGATCAGGTTCCGCTGCTTGACGAACCGGTTGTACGACGTGATCAGCATGATCGCGAGAACGACGATCACCGCGACGATCACGATGATGACCCAAACCATGACGAGCTCCCGAGAGTTGGCAGTACTGGGAGCGACTCTACGGGTAGGTGGGTCCGCCTGGTGGGGGCTGCTGAATGCGGGGGTCGACGCCCGCGTAGTCGCGCCAGACGTACGCCGGGACGTTCAGCGCGACCTGTTCGAGCAGCGCGAGGCGGTTCAGCACCTCGTTCGGGTTGTGCGCGCCCTTGTCCCAGCCGACCAGCGAGTTCCCCTCGACCCGCCAGCCGATCTCGCCGCGGGCGAGCAGCAACTCCATCATCCGCGGCGTCACGACCGCGTGCCCGAACCGTTCGTCGTCGGCCTTGACCCGGAACGCGCGGTTGAACTGCTCGCTCTCGAACTGGAGGTCCCGGAAACCGAAAGCGTTGGCCACCGCGCCGCCGAAGATTCCCTCGTGCGTCACCTCGAGGTGCGGCAGCGCACCCGGCAACTGCAGCACGACGACACCGAAGTTGTGGGTGGTCGTCCGCCGGTGACCTTTCCCGTCGGTGGTGTGGGTCTGGTAGCTGTAGTCGAAGGCAACCATCTGGTGACCGTTGAACGGCCCCGACAACACGTTCTTGACGCGCCAGTTGTCGCCGGTGCGGAACGGCGTACCGGCCCATTGACCGGCGAGCGAGTTGTTGACCGGCACGTACGACCAGCCGTACTGGGCGGCGACGCCGGCGAACATCTCCCGGCGCTTCTTCGCCCGGTAGTAGTTGAAGTAGGCGAGTCCGACGCCGACCACGAGCGCCAGCAGGATGAACAGGAAGGTGCTGCTCTGCATCAGCCGAGCCCCAGGTCCTCGAGACCGAACACTGTCCGGTACTCCAGGCCCTCCGCCTCCACCCGCTCCTGCGCGCCGGTCGACCGGTCCACGATCACCGCGACCGCGACCACCTCGGCCCCGGCCTCGCGCAACGCCTCGACCGCGGTCAGCACCGATCCGCCGGTCGTCGAGGTGTCCTCGACCGCGAGTACCCGGCGACCCTTCACGTCCGGTCCCTCGATCCGCCGCTGCAGACCGTGCGTCTTCTCGGCCTTCCGTACGACGAACGCGTCGAGCGTCCGGCCCTCCTGGGCGGCCGCGTGCAGCATCGACATCGCGACCGGGTCAGCGCCGAGTGTGAGTCCGCCGACAGCGTCGTACTCCAGATCCTTGGTCAGCTCGAGCATCGCCGGGCCGATCAGCGGTGCCGCGGCCGCATCGAGCGTGATCCGCCGCAGGTCGACGTAGTAGTCGGCTTCCTTGCCCGAGGCCAGCGTCACCCGGCCGTGCACGATCGCCTTGCCCTTGACCTGCTCCAGCAGTCCGTCCCGGTCGTAGCTCATGAGCCTTGAGCTTAGATCACCAGTGGGGCGCGCCTACTTCTTGCTCACCTTGACCAACTGTCCGAAGGCGACGGACCGGTCTGGGGAGTGGAAGAGGTCTTGGCAGGTGGTCAGGGTGATGATCGAGTGGGTCGGCGCGTCGCGCTTGCCGGGGACCGGGTCGAGGACCCAGGTGTCGGTCGGCTTGACGGTCAGGTCGCGGGGCGAGCCGTCCAGCTCGTACGTGTAGACGGCCTCCGCGGTCTCGACGACGACCTGGTCGCCTTTGTGCAGCTCAAGCAGCTTGCGGAACGGCGAGCCGTGCGTGACGCGGTGGCCGGCGATCGCGAAGTTCCCCGGCTGACCGGGCAGCTGCGTCTGCGGGTAGTGCCCGATGCCGCGGGCCAGGTCGTCCGCGTCGACGCCTTCCACGACCGGCTTCTCCCAGCCCGCGCCGAACTTCGGGATCCGGATCAGCACGAACGCCTTCCCGGTCGACGGCTTCACCGCCGCGGGCGTCCGCCACTCGTCCCGGAGCGCGCGCTCCGCCTTGTCCATCTGCTGGTTCGAGACGACACCGGTCCCGAAGTACTGCCAGCCGACCCACCCGAGCAGCCCGACCCCCACAACGAGGAACACGATTCCGAGCCCTCTGACTACTCCCCGCATGCGGACAAGTATGCAGTTGGACTGCAAAGGCTGTGTACGACGTGTCGATGGACGGCGATGGTTGCCCGGGACGACGATGTGGGCATGAAGGCACTGGTCAAGGCCGAGGCAAAGCCAGGACTGTGGTTGCAGGACGTCCCCGAGCCGAAGATCGAGGCCGACGAGGTCCTGATCAAGGTGCTGCGCACCGGGTTGTGCGGCACCGATCTGCACATCCAGAGCTGGGACCACTGGGCGCAGAAGAACGTGCCGGTGCCGATGGTCACCGGACACGAGTTCTGCGGTGAGGTGGTCGAGGTCGGCGTCGGCGTCCGGGACGTCGCGGTCGGCGACCTGGTCAGCGGTGAGGGACACCTGGTGTGCGGCCGCTGCCGCAACTGCCGGGCCGGGCGTCGGCACTTGTGCATCAAGACGCGCGGCCTCGGCGTACACGTGCCGGGTGCGTTCGCGGAGTACGTCGCTCTGCCCGCCATGAACGCGTGGGTGCACAAGGACAAGGTCGACCTCGACGTCGCCGCGATCTTCGACCCGTTCGGCAACGCCGTCCACACGGCCTTGTCGTTCCCGCTGGTCGGCGAGGACGTGCTGATCACCGGGGCCGGCCCGATCGGCGTGATGGCCGCGGCGGTCGCGCTGCACGCGGGTGCGCGGAACGTGGTGATCACCGACCTGTCGGAGTACCGCCTCGATCTCGCGCGGAAGATCGGCGTGACCCGCGCGGTGAACGTCGCCGACGAGACGATCGCGCAGGCGCAGCAGAGCCTCGGGATGCGCGAGGGGTTCGACGTCGGGATGGAGATGTCGGGGCAGCCGGCCGCGCTGCGGGAGCTACTCGCGAACATGACGCACGGCGGGAAGGTCGCGATGCTCGGCCTGCCGGCGGACGAGATCGCGATCGACTGGGGCACGGTGGTGCTCAACATGCTGACCATCAAGGGCATCTACGGGCGGGAGATGTTCGAGACCTGGTACTCGATGTCGGTGATGCTGGAGCGCGGTCTGGACCTGACGCCGGTGATCACCCACCGGTTCGGGTACGGCGACTTCGACCAGGCCTTCGACGTCGCGCGCCAGGGGCACTGCGGCAAGGTGATCATGGACTGGACGGCTGAGACGCTGGAGGAGAAGCACTGATGTTCGGGCGGATGCGGGACGACCTGACGACGACCATCGGCGAGATCCGGGACGCGGGGCTCTACAAGTCCGAGCGGGTGATCACCTCACCCCAGCAGTCCCTGATCTCGGTTGCCTCCGGCAAGGAGGTGCTGAACTTCTGCGCGAACAACTACCTCGGGCTGTCCGACCACCCGGACGTCGTCGCCGCGGCGAAGGAAGCCCTCGACCGGTGGGGCTTCGGCCTGTCGTCGGTGCGCTTCATCTGCGGCACCCAGCAGATCCACAAAGACCTGGAAGGTGCCCTGAGCAACTTCCTCGGGACCGAGGACACGATCCTCTACAGCTCCTGCTTCGACGCGAACGGCGGCCTCTTCGAGACGCTGCTCGGCGCGGAGGACGCGATCATCTCCGACGAGCTGAACCACGCCAGCATCATCGACGGCGTCCGGCTCTCGAAGGCCAAGCGCTACCGCTACAAGAACCGCGACATGGCCGACCTCGAGGCCCAGCTGAAGGACGCCGCCGACGCGCGGTACCGGCTGATCGCCACCGACGGCGTGTTCTCGATGGACGGGTACGTCGCCCCGCTCGACGAGATCTGCGACCTGGCCGAGCGGTACGACGCCCTGGTGATGGTCGACGACTCGCACGCGGTCGGCTTCGTCGGACCGGACGGCGCCGGCACGCCGTCGCTGTTCGGCGTGAAGGACCGCGTCGACATCGTCACCGGCACGCTCGGCAAGGCCCTCGGCGGCGCGTCCGGCGGCTACGTGTCCGCCCGCCGCGAGATCGTCGAGTTGCTCCGGCAGCGTTCCCGCCCGTACCTGTTCTCGAACTCGCTCGCGCCGTCCGTCACCGCTGCCTCGCTGAAGGCATTGGAGCTGATCGGCACGTCGAGCGACCTGCGCGACAAGCTCGCCGCCAACACCGCGCTCTTCCGCGCCAAGATGACCGAGGCGGGCTTCGACGTACTGCCCGGCGACCACCCCATCTCCCCCGTGATGATCGGTGACGCCGCCGAAGCCGGCCGCCTGGCCGACAAGCTGCTCGACCTCGGCATCTACGTGATCGGCTTCTCGTATCCCGTCGTACCGCAGGGCAGGGCCCGCATCCGGGTGCAACTCTCCGCGGCCCATTCCACCGAGGATGTGGAACGCGCCATCTCCGCCTTCGCCGAAGCTCGCGCCGCCCTCGCGAACTAGTCCGGCCCGGACGCCGCTAGGGTTGTCCGGTTCGCACTGGGTGAGGAGCTTTATGCGCCAGATGCTGGCCGTTGTCGGAGTACTGGGTTTGGCCTGCGCCGGGTGTGGGGCGGACGGCGGGCCGGTGGCTACGGCACCGTCACCTGCGTCGTCGAGTGCGCCGTCGGTGACACCAACTGATCCGGCCGGTGCGTATGCGCCACCATCGCCGGCACGGAGCGTTCCGGTCATGCGGACGACGCCAACGGTGCTGACCCTTGCCGCTGCCGGGACGAAGTACCTCGAGATCACTCGGGCGTACAACGTCGCGCTGGAGCGGTTCCAGAAGGCCGCCAACGAGAACATGGCGCTGACGACCCTGCAGGCCAGGGCCAAGGCGGTGGCCGCGACGAACCTGGCCGAGTACAGCGCGCTGAGGTCGATCGTCTGGCCCGCGAAGGTCTCGACGCAGATGCGGGCGCTGGCGAAGGCAGATGCCGCCGCCCGACCGCACTGGCTCCTGGCCGCCACAGCCGGCACCAAGTCCGAGATGGCCGACCACATCCAACGCGCCACAGCCGCCGGCGGCAAGGCCCCCTCGACCCAGATCCGCCAACTCCTCGCCCTCCCCAAGTACGACGAGAAGAACTACAGCTGACGGTACCATCACCGGTACCGCCGTGGTACCGTTGATCCATGGCGATGAACCTGCGACTCCCTCCTGAGGTGGCGACAGCACTTCAGGCCGAGGCAGCACGCACTGGACGTTCCCAGCAGGAGATCGTGCGAGACGCGCTCGGCCGGCACCTGCATCTGATCGACACGGTGGAGGCTCAGATCACGGATCGCGACCGCGCCCGGGTGACCCTCGGCGTGCAGCCCGCGCGGGTCGGCTATCGCAAGGTGAAGCCGCAGCTCCGGCTGCCGAAGGGCACGACCAGTCTCGAGCTGCTCGACCGCGACGACCGCTTCTGATGCGGGTCTATTTCGACAGCAGCGCCCTGATCAAGCGAGTGGTGGCTGAGGACGAGTCCGACGAACTGGCCGACTTCCTCGACGCACACTACGAGCAGGGCGATCTGCTG
The DNA here is from genome assembly GCF_053607525.1 of Kribbella sp. NPDC055110. Lineage (NCBI taxonomy): Bacteria > Bacillati > Actinomycetota > Actinomycetes > Propionibacteriales > Kribbellaceae > Kribbella > Kribbella sp. NPDC055110. The sequence goes on along the minus strand of NZ_JBSGTS010000020.1, from coordinate 6,467 downwards.
GCCTCGTCGTCACTCGCCTGGGTCGAGGTCTCACGGGTCGTTCTCTCGCGGGTGAAGGCTCCGGCCATCGCGGGCGACCTGATCGACGGCGCGATGTCCGGTATCGACGAACGTGCAATGTCGGCCGAGGTGGTCAGCGTCGCCCGGCGGATCGAGCCGCTCATCCTGCGCAGCCTCGACGCACTGCATCTCGCAACGGCGGTGCTGATCGACGCCGACCTCGTTGTCACGTACGACGAACGCCTCGCAGACGCGTGCCGTCGCAACGCACTCGCCGTTGCGTCGCCGGGGCGCCGCTGACATTTGTCGGTGCGGGCGGGCAGGATGCGTGCATGGCGGTGATGAGTGGGCGGGCGGTCAATCGGGCGACGTTGGCGCGGCAGGTTCTGCTGGGCAGGGAAGCGGTGCCGGCCGTTGAGGTGGTCGGGCGGTTGGTGGCGATGCAGGGCCAGGAGGCCAAGCATCCGTACGTCGGGTTGTGGTCGCGGATCGACGGGTTCGCGGAGTCCGAGCTGGATCAGGCTGTCCGGGAGCGGAACGTCGTACGGGCGACGTTGTTTCGGGGGACGCTGCATCTGGTGACTGCGGCGGACTACCTGCGGTTCCGGGTGACTGTGGCGCCGGTGCTCGAGGCGGGGCTGAAAGTCCTCGGGGATCGCGGCGCGGGGCTGGAGCCGGAGAAGGTGGTGGCCGCGGCGAAGAAGCTGCTGGCGAAGGAGCCGTTGACGTTCACCGAAGTACGCGACGCGCTGCAGCAGCAGTTCCCGGACGTGAACGAGCGGGCGCTCGGGTTCTGCACGCGGATGCTGGTGCCGTTGGTGGTCTACCCAACAGACGTCCGCTGGTCCTGGACGGCCAACTCGCGGTTCACCCCGGCCGAGGAGTGGATCGGGAAGAAGCTGCACGGCCGCGCTGAGTCCAAGGAGCTGGTGACGCGTTACCTGCAGGCGTTCGGCCCGGCGACCCCAGCCGACTTCCAGACGTGGTCCGGTCTGCAGAAGGCGAAACCGTTGTTCGACGAACTGGAGCTCGACACGTTCACGGACGAGGCCGGCAAGACGCTGTACGACGTACCGGATGCGCCTCGCCCCGATCCGGACACACCGGCGCCGGTGCGGTTCCTCCCGGAGTTCGACAACGTGCTGCTGTCGCACGCGAAACGGGAGCGGATCATCGCGGACGAGCACAAGCCGGCCGTGTTCACGAAGAACCTCCGGGTCAAGGCGACGTACACCGTCGACGGCCTGGTCGCCGGGCTGTGGACGACCGAGAAGAAGCGTGGTGTGGCCACTCTCACGCTGACGCCGTTCGGCCGGATGCTGAAGAAGACGCAGGCGGAGCTGGAGCGGGAAGGCGACGGGTTGCTCCGCTTCCTGGAGCCGGATGCCAAGTCCTACGCGATGGTTACTACCGGTTAATGAGGTTGTTGTCACACGTCGGATGACTGGGCCAGAAACCCTTTGCCGGGTGGAATGGGTAGATGAGCACAGTCCCCTCCATCACTCTGGACAACGGTGTCGAGATCCCGCAGCTGGGCCTCGGGGTCTGGCAGGTCGACGACTCGATCGTCACCGACGTCGTGGCCTCGGCGTTCGAGACCGGCTACCGGCACATCGACACCGCCGCGATCTACGGCAACGAGAGCGGCGTCGGCCGGGCGATCGCGGCGTCGGGCATCCCGCGTGACGACCTCTTCATCACCACCAAGCTGTGGAACTCCGAGCAGGGGTACGACAGCACGCTGACGGCCTTCGACGCGAGCGTGGAAAAGCTCGGCCTCGAGTACGTCGACCTGTACCTGATCCACTGGCAGTCGCTGCAGCGGGACCTGTACGTCGAGACCTGGAAGGCGTTCGAGCAGCTGTACGCCGACAAGCGGGTGCGCGCGATCGGCGTCTCGAACTTCCACGAGCCCGCGCTGCGGCGGATCTTCGAGGAGACCACGATCCGCCCGGCGGTGAACCAGATCGAGCTGCACCCGGCGCTGCCGCAGGACGAACTGCGCGCGTTCAACGCCGAGAACGACATCGTCACGCAGGCGTGGAGCCCGCTGGCGTCCGGCGAACTGCTGGCGAACCCGGCGCTCGCGACGATCGGCGCGAAGTACGGCAGGTCGGCGGCCCAGGTGATGATCCGCTGGCACCTGCAGCTCGGCAACGTGGTGATCCCGAAGACGGTCACGCCGAGCCGGATCCAGGAGAACTTCGAGGTCTTCGACTTCCGGCTGGACAACGACGACATGGCCGCGATCGCGGACCTGGAGACCGGCGTCCGCACCGGCGGCGACCCGGACGTCTTCGGCTAAACGAGTTCGAGGAAGCGCGCCAGGACGGGTGAGCGGTTGTCCGGGGACCAGGCTACGGAGAGTGGCCAGGGTGGTAGGTCGTCGGACAACTCGCGGTAGACGACCGTGTCGGGGTTGGACGGCGGGGTTGGGCCGATCAGCAGCGAGATGCCGAGTCCGGCCGCGACCAGCGACACGATCGTCTGGACGTCGGCCGCTTCTTGCTCGATCCGCGGTGTGAACCCGACCGCGCGGCAGTACCCGACGATCGTGTCGTGCACCGCAGGCCCGCTCGGCCGCGAGTAGAACACGAACGGCTCCTCCGCCAATTCGGCCAGCCGCAGCCGTTTCCGTCGCGCCAACCGATGCCGGGCCGGCAATGCCACCACCAACGAGTCCTCGGCAACTACCCGCGACGTCAACGTGGGCGCCAGTTGCACGACGGCACTCGCACCGTCCGGCGTACTGGGCCGAAGCAGCCCGACGTCGATCCGCCCGTCCCGTAGCGCCTCGGTCTGCCGCAGCGTCGTCCACGACTCCAGGTCCAGCACCACCTCGGGATACGCCTGCCGGAACGCTCCCAGCAGCCGCGGCAGCGCGTCGAACGTTGCCGACTGCACGAACCGCAGCCTCAACGTCCCGAGCTCACCACGCTGTGTCCGTTGCGCCGTACGGACCGCCTCGTCCGAACGCCGCAGCAGGTCCTGCGCGTCGGCGAGGAACGTCGCGCCGGCGGCCGTCAGCACGAACCGGCGCTTCACCCGGGCGAACAGCTCGACGCCCAGATCGTGTTCGAGTGCTGCGATCTGACGACTCAACGACGGCTGGGTCAGGTGCAGCCGCGTAGCCGCGCGCCCGACGTTCATCTCCTCGGCCACCACCACGAACGACCTGAGCTGGCGCAGTTCCATACCGACATCATGCACCAGACACATCAACTTCACGCAGAACTTTCATTGGACGTATCAAGGTCCAGATTCCTAGGCTCGAAGGCATGCAATACATCCCGTTCTCGATGATCAAAGCGATCCACGAGCAGACCCACTCCGCGATGCCCGACGCCCCGATGCGCCCGTACCGCCCTCGTCGCCACCTCTTCTCCACCTTCCGTAGCTGGCTCCGCAGCAGCCAACCCGAACAGCTGTGCCAAGCTGAGGTCCGTGATCGAGGTACGACGCCTGCGGGTGTTGCGCGCGCTTGCTGACCACGGGACTGTGACCGCGGCCGCCGAGGTGCTGCATCTGACGCCCTCGGCGGTCTCGCAGCAACTGGCAGCCCTGGAGTCCGAGGTCGGCCAGGAACTGCTCGAACGCCGCGGCCGCAGGGTCGCGATCACCTCGGCCGGCCGGCTGCTCCTGGCCCATGCCGACACCATCCTCGCCGAGGTCGAACGTGCCGAGGACGCGATGCGGCTGCACGCGAACGGCGCGAACGGCGAGGTCCGCGTCGTCGCCTTCGCGACCGCGATCACCCTGCTGGTCGCACCGGCGCTGACCAGGCTCCGCGAGACCAGCCCCGGCCTCTCACTCGTCGTCCGCGACGCCGAGGGCCACCAGGGCATCACCCATCTACTCGACGGCGACGCCGACCTCGCGATCGCCGTCGAGCACCGGGGCTCCCCGCGGCACGACGACCAGCGCCTGGTCCGAATCCCCTTGTACGCCGAGCCGTTCGTCGCCGTCCTGCCGCCGACGCACCCGGGCGCGGACCACGGCACGATCGAGCTGGGCATGCTCGCGGACGACGACTGGGTGATGACCGCACCCGGCAACCCGATCCGCGACGTCGTACTGCTCGCCTGTGAGCAGGCTGGTTTCCAGCCGCGGATCGTCCACCAGTCCGACGACTTCCGCGCCGTCGCCGCCCTGGTCGCGGCCGGTGGCGGCGTCTCCCTCGTCCCACGCCTCGCCGTACCCGAACCGACCCTCGCCCTGATCCGCCCGCTCCCCCACCCCGCGCCAACCCGCCGCGTCTACGCCGCCGTCCGCAACAGCCGCGCCGACCACCCGTTGATCACCGCAACCCTCGCCGTCCTCACCGAGGTAGCCGAGAAGCTGTAACTCACTTGTCGTCCGTCGACAGCGGATGGCTGGGAACGGACACCCGTAGCTCGGCCGCCGCCGCACCTCCGGTGACTCCGATCGTCCCGCGGCCGACCCAGTTGGTGATGTTGGTGACCATCGTGGTCACCACCTGCCGCGACTCCACCGACTGCGCCGGGATCCCCAGGTTCGACGGACAGCGGCGAACCAGGAAACAGCCGTAGGCGAACGTCGAGCCGTTGAACACCCGCGCACCCGATGGCGCGATGAACGCGGTCGAGTGCACCGGGGTCGACCTTCCGGTCACACGGCACGTGGCGCTGCCGCTCGCGACGATGCCCAGTCCAGGGTGCTTGTACTGCCCCGGCCAGACGTAGTCGGCCTCGCCCGCAAGGAAGCCTGGTACGACGGTGCCGGCCGGGATGCCCCGGAACAGCCAACTGCTTCCTGTCCTGAGATTGCCTGCGAGGATGCCGCAGCTGTACTCGGCGCCCAGCAGCGGCTGCGACGCGTACGCATCACCCAGGTACCGCCACAGAGTCGAACTCCCGCCGGCGGTGTACCGGTCGACGTCCCAGGAACGCCGGGTGCTGTCGGTGAAGGTGATGCGGCGGTACGTCGCGTTCGCCCCGAAGCTGGCCACGTTGACGCCGCGCTTGATCGCCTGGCTGAGCGAAGCGCGCATCCGCAACGAGTAGTACTCGTCGTGCCCGGGCAGGAAGATCGTCCCGGCCCGTGCCGCCAGTTGTCCGCCGTACACGTCCAGGTCGTTGTCGGTCCAGTACGTGACGTCCAGCCCCTTCGACTCCGCCCACACCACCAGTCCCTGCTCCAGCGGCAGGAACTCCCCGGAGCCTTGCCCCTCGGCGTACGGACGGTCGAAGGTCAGCCGGCCCGAACCGGTCGTCGCGCTGCTGTAGAAGCTCCGGCCGCCGTACCAGTTGTAGGCCTCCCAGGTCGTTGTCGCTTGCTGGATGAGGAGGCTGTGTTTTCGGCCGGTGTCGTCGCGAACCGTCAGCGGGGCGTATGCGGCGTACCTGCCGTCGCTCACCTTGATCAAGTAGGTGCCCGGCACCCAGTTCCGGTCCACCGGGATGGTCAACGTCTTCGACCAGTTCGCCGCGGATGCCATCCGCAGCGGGTGACCGTTGGCCGTACCACCGATCGTCGGCGCGGGTTGCAGGACAGTCGGTACGCCGACCCGCCGCCACACTTCACGCCCGCCAAGGCCCTGGTAGTACCCCATCCGGTAGGCCACGACACTGACCGGCCTACCAGACGTGACCTTGAGATCGACCGTGCTACCGCAGGTCGCGGAGACCTTGGTCAGGTACGCCGCCAGCGGACCGCTCATCGAGGTCGGGATGACCCACGCGCCCGTGCCCGGTTTCGCGTTCTCGGCGACCGTCGTCGGCCACGCGGTCGGGCATCCCGCGGGTCTCGCAGGGAACGAACCGGCGAGGATCGTGGGCATCGGCGCGGGTGGTGCGATCAGTGCCAGGGTTCCCGTTCCCGCCATCAACTGGACGCCCGTCGACGAGGTGGCCACCATCCCCAGTCGCATGATGCCGCCGTACTTGGAGAGGACGACTCCGTAGATCGGGATCGCCAGCCGTACGCCGCCGCGGACGCTGAGACGGGCGCGCGGCCGCCAGGTCGCATAACCGCTCGCGATCGTCAGCGTTCCGTTGACACTCGTCAGCCTTCCGCTTGCACCGGTAGGCAGCCTCATCCGGACAGCGGTCAGGACACCGGGGCGGCCCACGGTTCCGGCGTACGTGAGCGCTGTCTTCTGGCCCGGGATCGGTCTGGTCGCAGTGATGCGGACGTTCGCCGGGCGGACCAGCGTTCCGGTACCGGCGGAGAGCACGTTTCCGGTCGTACCCATGGCTCTGAAGCTCAGTGTCCATGGACCGCCGCTCGGGAGCAGGACGCCGTAGAACGGAATCGAGAAGCGTGCACCGACGGCAATGCTCAACGTCTTCGTCGGTCGCCACTGCAGCACACCCGGCGAGACCGTGCGTACGGCGCCGTTGACCGAGGTGATCCGGCCACCGGAGCCCGGCGGGATCGAAACCACGATGTAGCGCAGGGTTCCCACCCTGGTCGCCGTAGCTCGATAACTCAAGGTCGTGGTGCCG